>URNF01000001.1 GCA_900549155.1 uncultured Oscillospiraceae bacterium
GTGTTCCCGCCTCTTCGATGACGCCGTCCGCCATGAACAGCACCTTGTCCGACACATTTTCCGCAAACTCCATTTCGTGCGTCACCACGATCATGGTGCTGTCCTTGCTTTTCAGTCCCCTGATGACCTTGAGCACCTCACCTGTCAGCTCGGGATCGAGCGCCGAGGTCGGCTCGTCAAAGCAAAGGATGTCGGGGCTGAGCGCCAGCGCCCGCGCGATCGCGACGCGCTGCTGCTGTCCGCCGGACAGCTCGCAGGGATAGCTTTCGCTTTTCCCCGCCATGCCGACCTTTTCGAGTAGTCTGTCCGCCTGTGCGTCGATGGCGGCAGCCGCCTCGCGCACGGTGGTCGCGCCCTCAAAGCTGCCGTCTTTCTTGAGCATTTCCCGCGCCAGCAGCATTTTTGCCAGCGTGACATTCTTCTTCACCGTATATTGCGGGAAAAGGTTGAACTGCTGGAACACCAGCCCGAAATGCAGCCGCCGCGCTCTGATCGCCGCCTCGCTTTGTGTCGTGCGGTCTGCGGCGTCAAACAGCGTCTCGCCGTTCACGCGAATGACACCCTTTTCCGGCGTCTCCAGGAAGTTAAGGCACCGCAGCAGCGTCGTCTTGCCGCTGCCGGAGGAGCCGATCACCGACAGCACCTCGCCCTTTTCAAGCGAAAAGCCGATGCCGCGCAGCACCGCCGTTTTGCCGTAGTGCTTGTGGATGTTTTCTACCTCTAAAACCGGCATGATGCTCCCCCCTTAGCTCCGAAAATAGCTCAGCCGTTTCTCCAAATAGCCGAAAAGCAGCGTTAGAACGCCGGAGAACAGCAGATAATACAGTCCCGTGAAAAACAGCGGCCAAATGAGACCGGCGGATTTGATGAACGCCTCACCCGCCCAAATGATCTCATACACGGCGATGACGCGCGCAAGTGACGTGTCCTTCACAAGCGTGATGATCTCGTTGCTCATGGGCGGCAGGATGCGCTTGATGACCTGCTTTAACACGATGCGGAAAAAGATCTGCGTGCGCGTCATGCCGAGCACCTGTCCCGCCTCATACTGCCCCTTTGGGATGGACTGGATGCCGCCGCGATAAATTTCGGAAAAATAGCAGGCATAGTTGAGAATGAACGCCACCAGCACCGCGATAAAGCGGCTGGCGTTGCCCGTGCCCCAAAGATTGTAGTGGAACAAAAGTCCAGGCCCATAGTAAATGACGATGAGCTGCAGCATCAGCGGCGTGCCGCGCACGACCCACACGATGGCTTTCACCAGCATCCGCAGCGGCGAAAAACGGCTCATCGAGCCGAACGCGACAAGAAGCCCCAGCGGCAGCGCGCCGAGCAGCGTGCAGCAAAAAAGCTCCAGCGTTTTCAGAAATCCGTTGTTGAGTGAGCCTATAACCTCAGAAAACATATCTATTCTACCTCAAAAATGAAAGGGATTTGACGCGCCGCAAAGGCAGAGACTGCCGTCCCTGCCTTTTTTATGGCGCTTTGGTTTACTGTGCGATGATGGACTCCTGCACACCGTATTTCTTGGCGGTCTCCATCATGCTGCCGTCCGCATACGCCTTCTTGAAGAAGTCGTTGAGCTTGCCGACCAGATCGGAGTCCTTGCGGAAGCCGACGCCGTATTCTTCGCTGTTGAGCGCGACCGTATAGGCAAGATCGGGATAGCTCGTGCCCTCACCGATCATGGCACCCGCCATCAGAAGGTCGATGATGCTGGCGTTCGAGGTGCCCGCGGCAACTTCCTTGAGCGCGTCCGCCTGTGTGGTGAGCGCGGTCATGTTCCAGTTGTTTTCCTTTGCCTGCTTCTCACCGGCAGAGCCGCCCTCAACCGCGAAGTTCAGCGCACAAAGGCTTTCCTTGGTGGCATATTTGTCCTTGTCCGCCTTGTTCACGACCACGACCTGTGCGTTCTTGCAATAGGCGTTCGAGGTGCCCATCGCCGCTTTCACACCGTCGTCCAGCGTCATGCCGTTCCAGACAACGTCGATGGTCTTATTGTTCAGCTCCATCACCTTGTTGTCCCAGTTGATCTCGATGAACTCGACCTCAACGCCCAGCTCCTTGGCAAACGCCGTCGCCATGTCCGCGTCGAAACCGATCCACTTGCCGCTGCCCTTCGTCTCCTCATAGTCCATCGGCGCAAAGTCCGTGATGCCGACGATGAGCTTGCCCTTTTCCTTGACATACTCCGCGTCCGTCTTTTCGGTGTCCTTGCTGCCGCAGCCGGTGAGTCCCAGCGTCAGCACCATCAGCAGTGCCAAAACCAATGCAAATCCTTTTTTCATTTTCAAAACTCCCTTTCGTAATTCCCGTTTCGGGTTTGTCGATGGGTGTATTATACTTCACTTCGCTAAAGTTGTAAAGTGTTTTTTGACAAATTTTTGCGATTTGGAGAATGTTCCATACAGATGCCGTTTTTCAGAGAAATAACTGTGCAGGTTGTCCATAAAACGCCGACCCCCGCCCCGGTCGACGGTTTTCCCCTTGAAAATGCCGTCGGAGTATGGTATAGTATAGATGTATTTTCATCGAAAGGAGCATGCGCCGTGGACGACTTAAAACAGATCGTTGCCGCCAACATCACCGACCTGCGCAAGAAAAACAACATCACCCAAGCCGAGCTGGCGCAGCGCCTGAACTATACCGACAAAGCGGTCTCCAAATGGGAGCGCGGCGAGTCGCTGCCGGATGTGGCGGTTTTGAAGCAGATCGCCGACATCTTTTCGGTCAAGATCGACTATCTTGTCACCGCCGAGCACCCCGACAAAGCGCCCGAGCCGCCCGCCGTCAACCGACGCCGCCTGCGCAATCACCGTTTGATCGCGGGCATGTCGATCGTGCTGGTGTGGCTCATCGCGACCTTTGTGTTCGTCAACATCCAGCTTGTGCTGCCGAACCTTGTGCACCAGTGGCTGGCGTTCGTGTTTGCCGTGCCGGTGAGCTGCATCGTTTGGCTGGTGTTCAACGCGGTGTGGTTCAACAGAAAGCGCAACTTCTTCATCATTTCGCTGCTGGTGTGGTCGATTTTGGCGTGTGTCTATCTGTGCCTTCTCTGTTTGGCACGGTATAACGCCTGGCTGCTGTTCGTCATCGGCATCCCCGCACAGATCATCATTTTCATGTGGTCGGGCATCCGTCTCAGAAAATAACACCCACAAACAACAACGCGCGACACAGAAAACAATATCCACCACAGGAAACAACGTCCGACACAGGAAATGCCGGCTGAAACAGAAAATGCCATCTGACGCAGAGAACAACATCCGACACGGAAATCATATTACAACAAAAGGGACAGACACGACGGTGTCTGTCCCTTTTTTGCTGCTAATTCGCGCAGCTCCCCTCTTTGGAAATTGAGAAGCCGCCCGCGCGCACCCGTGCGAAAAGAAAAATGCCTCGGCAGAAAACTGCCGAGGCATTTTGGGGTTTTCCTTAGGCTTTCGCCTCGTTATAGGTCATCGAGACCGTGCCGGAATAGATGAACGTGCCGTCTGCCAGCTGCAGGTATGCACGCGAGCACACCTTGACGTCGGGTGCCTGATCCAAACCGGTGACCTGCACAGCGATGTCGACATAGGCGTCGCTGTAGTCATAATACTTGTTCGCCGAAAGGACGCTGCGCTTGACGATATAGCTGCCGGGGGTAGCCAGTTCATTGGTCAGCTCTCTGCCGTTCAGCGTGGTATCCAGCGCAAGCAGCATGCCGTAGTCCGCGACCTCGGTGGCAACACCGTCAATGTCGGTATAGACCTTGCCGTCCTCGCCGGTGTAGAGGTTGACGCGGTTCACGAAGCGCAGCGCTTCTTTCTCCGCGTTCACCTGCGTGCCGATGCACGCGATGGAAACCTCATCCTCGGTGTGCGGCGTATAGAACTCAGCCTGGAAATAGGCATCGCCCTTGGAATAGAACAGGAAGCTGTCCGCGTTGTAGTCATCCGTGCGGAAGCCGACGCGCGTCGGATACAGCGTGCTGCCGTCGGCATCGGTGCCGCGCAGCGTGTCGGGCTTCAGCTGTTCGTCCGCATCCGGACGGACCGTGACCTTCCATGCGAGATAGCCGTCTTTTGTGCTGTCGTTGTTCGCCGCACGCTCAACCGTGAGCTTGCCGCCCGCAGACTGCACCGCCTTGCCGGTGCTCAGACCGCCGACCTGAATGCTCATGGGATACAGGTTCGGCGCCTTGCCGGCGAAGCCCTGTGCGAAATAGCCCGCTTCGTTGTTTTGGAGCGTCGCGCTGAAGTTGTGGTTCGTGCTGTCCTTTGTGACTGTGCCGGTGAGCGAGTCGCCGCGCACTTCCACGCGCACGACCAGCGTGGGCTTGGCAGACGTATAGTCATAGGTGGCAAGCACCGTCTCCGTGCCGTTGTCATACAGGGTGACGCCGGTGAGCGTGATCTTCAGGAAGGACGTGTTGTTCAGCGGCTGCCACAGGTCGTCGGTGAACTTGCCGGGTTCCTTCATGCGGAAGCCGAAGAGTCCCGCCGCATCGCCGGAATCGGCAAAGCGGAAGTTCATCGTGGCGACGCAGTCAAGTCCCTTCATCTGCTGTCCCTCAGCCGTCTTCGGCACGAGAGATGCAATGTTGGTGAGAGAAGTCGCATCGTCACTGAGCGTGACATTGGAGGTCTTGGTGAACTGCGCCCAGCCCCAATACAGAGCGTGGCTGTACCAGCCCTTTTCGCCCGCGTCGTTGCCGAACACGGAGGAATGCTTGACATACTCCGCTTCATTCTGATAATAGAGATCATAGCGGGAGTTGAGATATGCCTTGATGCTGTCATAGACACCCTTGCTCTTCGCGGTGGCAACATCGATATACGAATAGTTGCCCGGATACAGGTTCTTCGAGGTATCCCAGCCGCCGGAAGCCTTCAGATCCTCCTCGGTCGTCACAACGGAAGCATAGGCTTCTTTTGCGATCTCGTCCGCATCGCGATTGTCGCCGTCGCGGTCGAGCAGGTTCAGACGGATGTCGGCAAGACCGACCTCGGCGCCGCCGACGCTGTAGTACAGATAGCCGCTGCCGAGACGGTTGATCGTCTTTGTGGTCTCAAACAGCACCGCATCGGTGTGGAAATCCGTGACCTTCACCGTCAGCTCATTGGCAACCAGCTTTGCATAGACATGCAGGTTCCATGCGTCGTTGCCGCCGTTGTCCCAGGCGGTGAATTCGCTGCAATAGCTGCCGTCAGCCTGTTTGATACAGGTGGCATTCCGCGACGCAGCCGCATTACGATAGGAATAGTCCACCGCAACGCCGTCATAGATAGCGATGCCTTTCTTGTTAATGAGGATGGCATCCTTGTTGTTTTTGGTGCCGTGATATCCCTCTGCCGGTCTGCCCGCTTCATCGGAACGGAACGCGAGCAGCACAGCGATTTCATCGACATTGATGGAACCTGTGTTGAGGTTAAAGGTGACATCAAATTCGGTCTCGAAGTTCGCGGTCTTGACCGCCTCGCCGTTCATCTTCGGCACAAGCGACATGGTCTTTCTAAGCATGGCGTCGTTGCCGTAGCTGCCGCCGGAGAAGGTCGCCGTCAGGAAACGTCCGGCGCGCAGCTTCCACTGTGCGTGATGGGCGCCGTCCGACGTATACATGCCGGAATCCTTCGTGTTTGTATACGGATTTTCCAGCTGCGTGGAGCTGCCTTCCTTGGTCGCATAGAAATCGAATTTCTCGCGGAGATAGTCGGCAGTCGCCTTGTCGGTCGCCTGCGTCTCGTCGGAGAAGTCATAGGGATTGCCGGCGCCGGACAGATAGAAGAGGTCGGCGCCGCTGTTGCGATAGTAGCCGCCGAAGCGATATTCCGCCAGGCTGCCGAAGTTCGCGCCGTAGTCATAGCCGTCGTTCACATCGCTGAAATCGACTGCATTGCCGTCCTTGTCGAGACGGGTGACCACGATGTTGCCGAAGCGTGCCGCGTTGTTGCTGCCGCCGAGAGACAGATAGCCGGAGCCGGTATAGTTCGTCTGCTCGGTCGCCGTGAATTCCACGTTGCCGTCGGCACTGCTGATCGTGATGGTGACGTTTCTGCCGACCACGCGCAGCTTCAGATGATGCTCGTTTGTGCTAAGGTCCACGCCCGTCGTCTTTGCATAGACAGCGGCACGCGCGTTGGTTGCCGTGTTCTTCGTTGATTGATTCGTGAAAGTGACGATCGACGCATCGTCCGCCGCCGTCCACTCATCATAGGTCTTGGTGCTCTTGTTGAAGATATAGCCGGAGGACAGCTTCAGTTCGTTGTCGCCGCCGACAATATAGCCGCCGTAGGGCGAAATGGCAAAGAGTCCGGTGTCCACATTACCTCTGCCGATCAGCGACGAGGGAGCGCGGAATGCCACCGTGAGGTTGGCATAGTCAAACGCCGCGTCGGGGCGCAGGATAACATCCGCCTCCAGCTCAAAGTTTTCGAGCTGCGCCAGCGTGCCGTCCGCATTCTTGACGGTCATGGTGTCGTTGTGACGATACATACCGTCGCCCGCAGCCGTATTCGACGTGCCGAGGAATTTGTTGGCGGAAAGCCCCCATAAGTGCGTTCTGCCGCTGGCGGACGCGCCGATATAGTCGATATACTCGGGGTAGTCCTTCACTTCTCCGGTGTCCGGCTTATAGATCTTGGTGGCATGCACGACGCTGCCCTTTGTGAACTGGTTGCCGTTGGCGTCCACATACATGCCGTTGACCTTCTGCCGCCGGAAGAAATGACCCTCCTGCTGATAATAGAACGCAAACTTGCTCTCGAGATAATCGACAAGCGCGTCATCGTTCATGTCGATTTCATAGGTCGTATTACCGAGCGTCAACGCTTTTTCGACGTTGGTGTCAAAGCCCTCGGCATCATGATTTGCACTGTAGTAATACTTTTTGCTGCTCTCATCATACTTCACATCCGGCATGTCGGTGAACGAAGCCGTGAACTTCTCAACGTCGGTGTTCAGCGACGCGGCATAGGTGCCGAAATCGACCAGCGCGCCGTCGTCATCCATCTCGGCGAGTTCAAAGCTCTTGACCTTGAAAGGTGCATTGAAGAAGCCAAAAGAGACATAGCCCTCGGCGGTCACATAGGTCTTGTCGACCGTGTAGATCACATCGCCGGTGGCGGTGTCGGTCACGGTGATCGTCGCGGTGCCGTTCAGGGCTTTGACGGTCAGCGTGTAATCCTTGTTCAGCGTCAGCGCATTTTCAAAGCGTGCGCCCTTGTCGCCGAGTTTGACTTCGCTGGTGCTGGTCTGCATGTTGCCCTCATCGGCAACGCTGGTGCCGCTGATGACATCGCCCTTCTGATAGAAAGCAACGCCCTCGTTGCCGGGAGCCTTATAGTTGCCGGCGCCGTTGCCGAACACAACGGTGTTGCCGGTCGAACCGGCTTCATAATCGCCTTTGGTCATATTCAGATTGCCGACTTCCGTTTCGTGGAAGTTGATGGCAACCGCATTACCGGCGCTGCCCGTGTGTTTCGTGAACCGGAAGGTGAGGCTCGCCTCAAAGTTCTTCACCTTGGCGAGCTCGCCGTTATACAGCGGGGAAAGGGCGATGCCCTTTCTCAGCATCTGACCGGAGCTGCGACCCTGGAAAAACTGCAGGTAACCGTCCTCACCGGCAGCGAGGTATTGATTGCCGCTCCAGGTGTCCTTATAGGTCTGCAGATTGTTGGAGTCCTGCCCGAAGAAAGTGCGTTCGGAATTCACATAGGTCTGAAAAGCATAGAACTTCTCATTCGCCCAGGTGTTGAATTTGCCGTCAAGCGACGTGGTATCGCTTTTGGGCGTGTAGGGCGCACGGTACATACCGTCCGTGAAGGTGCCGCCGTTTTCGTTGACCAGTGCGGTAAGGTCGCTGAAATCGGCTGTGAATTTCATGGCAGATGTGGTTTTTGCCGTCGTGGGCAGCGCGCCCATGACAGACAGCATACCTGCCAACATGGCAACGGTGAGCAGCAGCGCGCCCACAGACTTCCATGTTTTGCGGTTTGACATAGTCTCTCTCTCCTTTTTTGAATAGTTTTTTTGCCGACGGAAAGCCATTTTCCGTCAGCTTGTACTATTGCACGGTATAATAGTAGCACGCCGATGTAAAATTTTCAAGGTATTTTCATGATTTTTTCAAAATTTTTTGTTACTCTTAGCCATTCCCTGTTCATTTCGCGGATGGGTTTTATGAAAATCGCATAAAACGTCATTTTCTGCGCAGCGAAAACGGCAAAAGCGAAAAACAAAAAACGCGCGCTGCAAATGCAACGCGCGTTTTGCGTGTTTCAGTTTCAGATTCGCCTTACCTTACGGCTTCAACAGCGAGGACAGATTCACATCAATGTCGCCGAGATCGGGCGCCGCAATACCCTCTGCAAACACATAGCGCAGGGAATTCACGACCGGCGCTTCATACTGCTTTTTCATGGACAAATCACCCTTCTCCTACTGATTTTCAAATCCGCTTTACACAGATACAACTCTCTACGCTCATGAGTATAGCATGCGCTGTCAAAAAAATCAAGTGTTTTTTCAAAAAAATTGGCACCTATGAATAAAAGCTGTCAACCGCGCGGTTTTTCGCGCAATTCCCGAAAGAACATCCGCAATACATTTGCGCATTCCTCTTCGAGCACACCGGCGACGCAGTGCGGCTTGTGGTTATACGGCAGCGAAAACAGATCGACAAGCGACCCGCACGAGCCCGCCTTTTTGTCGGACGCGCCGAAAAAGACGCAGCGGATGCGCGCGTTGATGATCGCGCCCGCGCACATGGGGCACGGTTCAAGCGTCACATAGAGGTCGCAGTCGGACAGCCGCCAGCCGCCGAGCGTTCTGCACGCGTCGGCGATCGCTTCCATCTCGGCATGCGCCGCCGCCTGTTTTGCCGTTTCGCGGCGATTTCTGCCCCTGCCGACGATCACGCCGTCCTTCACCACCACCGCGCCGACGGGCACCTCGCCCTCGTCTGCCGCCGCCTGCGCCAGCAAGAGCGCTTCGCGCATGAAGTCCTCATGTGTCATGGCGCACCTCAGGTACAGAAGTTGGTATATGCCGCGCGCAAAACCAGCAGCACAAGCGCCAGGATCATCAACGGCGTTGCCGTCAGTCTCCCGATGCAAGCCCCCGCTTTCAGCTCACCCTTTTGCGGCAGGCGCATGAGCGGCGAGCGGCGCACGGCGGTGACGATAAACAGCACCAGCCCCAGCAAAAGCAGTCCATACATGCACAGTGCCGAAAGGATGTTGCCCTCCGTTTCGGAAAGCTGCATGCGCGCATATTCCAGCACAATGGACAGCGCGTTATTGCAAAAGTGGATCGCAACGGCGACAGAGACATTCCCCGTCGCCACGGTCAGCCAGCCGAGCACCAGCCCCACCAAAAAGGCGAAAAGGCTCTGTGCCGCATAGCCGTGCATCACGCCGAACAGCAACGCCGACAAAAGCACCGCCAGCCCGTCGCCATAGCGCCGCAGCGTCCCGAGCAGCGTCACGCGGAATAAAAGCTCTTCCAAAACAGCGGGCAAAAGCGCCATCACCAAAAGGTTGACGGCAAGGCTCTGCGGCGTCGCTTCGAGAAAGCTCGGCGCGTCGGGGAGATAGAACCCGTATTGCTCCAAAACGGACGAAAAGATGTTGGCGACAATGTTGGCGAGAATGCACGCGCCGATGCCGATGAACGCCGCATTCAGTGTGATCGTCAGGCGCGGTCTGCCGGAAAATTTCGGCAGCCTTTTGCGAAACAACAGCAGCGACAAAAGCGTCGGCAGCCCCATCGACGCGGCATACACCGCGCCGTAGAGCAGCAGAAATTGCGTGTTCGAAAGTCCCAGCGTGTCCGATGTGAGGTCGTCCGCCGCAAGAATCCCGTTTGCGACCAGCACCGTTGCCACGATACTGAACAGAAAGGACAAAAGCGTTATGACCAAAATCATCGCGCCGCCGACAAAGTTTCCGTCCTCCCACAGCTGCTCGCGGTCGGCGGGCGTCGGGCGGCGTTTTTGCGGCGTGTCATACGGATACGGCAAGATCATTCCTCTTTTCTTTAATGTAAATATACTATTACATGCTTTCGGGCGCGTCGATCTTCAAAAGCCGCAGCACATTGCGCAGGGTGATACGCGTGGCATCGCACAGCGCCAGGCGCGCCGCCGAAAGCGGCAGGTCCTCGCTCATGACGCGGCAGGCGTTATAGAATTTGTGGAACAGCGTCGCCAGCTCCAGGCAATAGCGGGTGACGCGGGCGGGATCATATTCCTTTGCCGCTTCCACGATCTCGCGGCTGTAGCCGGAGATGTGGCGGATGAGTTCCCGCTCCTCGGGCGCCGTGAGGCGGGCAAGCTCCGCCGCCGTCACAGCAGGCAGGGTGACGCCGCTTTCCGCCACCTTGCGGAACAGCGAGCAGATGCGTGCGTGCGCATACTGAACATAATAGACAGGGTTATCGGACGACTGCTCGATGGCAAGTCCGAGGTCGAAATCCATCTGCGAATTGGCTTCGCGCTGGATGAAGAAGAACCGTGCGGCATCCACGGGCACTTCGTCGAGAAGATCGCCGAGCTGGATCGCCTTGCCGGAGCGCTTGGACATGCGCACAATCTCGCCGTCGCGCATCAGCCGCACCAGCTGCATCAGCACAACGTGCAGACGGTCGCCGTCCATGCCGATGGCGTCCATCGCGCCTTTCATGCGGGCAACGTGGCCGTGGTGATCCGCACCCCACACGTCGATGCAGGTGTCAAAGCCGCGCAGGAATTTGTTGCGGTGATAGGCGATGTCGGCGGCGAAATAGGTCGGGTTGCCGTTGGCGCGCACAAGCACGTCGTCTTTGAGCTCCAGCTTTTCGATCTCGGCGTCGGTCTTGCCCGCCGCTTTCAGCTTTTTCGTGAGCACCTCGGCGTTTTTATACCACAAAGCGCCCTCTTTTTCATAGGTCAGTCCCTTTGCGGTGAGCAGGTCGATGACCTCTTTGACCTCACCGCTTGCGTGCAGGCGGGACTCTTTGAACCATTCGTCATACACGATGCGATAGCGCTCCATGTCCGCGTGCATCTTTTCGATGTTGAGCGGCAGGGCGTAGTCGACGAGTGCCTTTCTGCGCTTGTCGCTGTCGGCGTTCACGAACGCGTCGCCGTGCAGAGCGGCAAACGCCTTGGCGTGCTTTGTGATGTCGTCGCCGTGATAGGCGTCCTCGGGCAGCGGCACGGCGTCCTCGCCCTTGAAAAGCTGCAGATAGCGCACCTCAAGCGAGGTGGCGAATTTTTCGATCTGGTTGCCCGCGTCGTTGATATAAAACTCCCGCGACACGTCAAAGCCCGCCGCAGACAGCACCGCCGCCAGGCAGTCGCCCAAAGCGCCGCCGCGCGCGTTGCCCATGTGCATCGGACCGGTCGGGTTGGCGGAAACAAATTCCACCATCACCTTTTTGCCGCCGCCGAAATCCGACTTTCCGTAGTTCTCGCCCTTTGCGAGCACATCGCCGACAACGGCGGCGTAATAGGCGGGCGACAGGGTGAAATTCAAAAAGCCTGCTCCCGCGACATCGGCACTTTCAAAATAGGTGTCGGAAAGGTCGAGGTGCTGCAAAAGCGTCTCGGCGATCTGCCGCGGCGCACGGTGAAACGTGCGGGCGGAGACGAGCGCCGCGTTGGCGGAAAGGTCGCCGTGGGCGCGGTCGGCGGGGATCTCCACCGTGAAGGGCGGCAGTTCGCCCGCGGGCAGCTCCCCTGCCGCAAATGCAGCGGCGGCAGCCGCAGCAAGGCGTGCTTTCAGGGTGGCTTCGGTTTTTTCTACGATCACTGACATATAGGTTAACATCCTTTCAGTTTTTCGGGCGAACGGTGACGGACAGCTCCTGCCGCGACAGCATACTGCCGCCGACATCGAGCGTATAGGCAAGCTGCACACTGCCGCCGTTTTCCGTCATTTCCTGCTCCATTTTTTCGGTGAACACGCCCAGCATCAGATCACCGTAGGGCGTGCCGTAGCTGCAGAGGTGTCGTCGCTTGTGCTCCAGCACCAAAAGCCCCGCGTGCGTCCCCGTGCGGGACAGGGTCACCTTTTCGGGCTGCACCGTCAGAGTCGTATCCGTTCCCTCCATGCCGGTGGCGGCGCTTTCGCGATAGAAAAGCCGCACGCCGTCGGGCATGACGGTCATTGTGCCGTCGGTCAGAAGCTCCGAGCGATCCTTTTGCCCGTTTACGTCCTGCTTGCCGACAATGGAAATGAGAACCTCCAAGCGTCGCACCCCTTTTTATACCATAAGTAAGAGTAGTGTAGCACACTTTTTCGAATTGCGCAATAGAAAAGAGCCATTCAAAACTCTGTTTTGAATGGCTCTTTTCGGCGAGAATCCGTTATTTCTTTTCAAAAGAAAGGCAATCGGTGCACTGATCCATGGTCGGATTGGCTTCGTGCGTGCCGACGGTGATGCAGTCCAGCGAGCAATATGCGCCGCAGGTGCTGTGATTCTTGCACTGCTCAACGCTGCACTGGATGCAATGGTTTTCCTTAGAACATCCCATGACGGCGGCCTCCTTTCCGGAAATCTCCGAGGGCAAACGCCCTCCTTCACAGTATGCCCCGCCGCCTTCAAATTATCCTATATCCGACAGCTTTCCGAAGCTATAGCCCATTTCTTTCCATTTTGTGAGCAGGTCGTCGAGAATTTCGCAGTTGGTGCGCGAGGTGCTGTGCAGCAGCACGATCGCGCCCGGATGCACGCGCGGCAGCAGCTTTGCAAACGCCTGCTCCCGTGTCGGCTGGTCGTTCACATACCAATCCACATACGCAAGGCTCCAAAAGCAGGTCTTATAGCCCCGCTCGTGCGCCATCTGCAAATTCTGTTCGCTGTATTTCCCCTGCGGCGGGCGATAGAATTTCTGCATGTCGCTGCCCGTGATCTCCTTATACAGCGTTTCAAGCGAGCCGAGCTCCTTTTCAAAGCCCTCGGCTGTGCTGATGGCGGACATGTCGGGGTGATGATAGGTGTGGTTGCCGACGATGTGCCCCTCGGCGACCATGCGCTTCACAAGCTCCGGCCGGCTTTCGGCAAAATTGCCGACAATGAAAAACGCCGCGGGAACGTTGTGCTTTTTGAGCGTATCCAAAATGGGCGCGGTATACCCGTTGTCATACCCTGCATCAAACGTGAGATAGATCACCTTTTTCGAGGTGTCCCCCGTATACACGGCGTTATATTTTGCCAGCGCCGCGGCGGACGCGTTGCCGACCGGCGTTTCCCCGTCCTTTTGAAAACGCAGCCCCCAGTTGGTGTTGGCAGCGGCGGTCGCCACCGAAACGGCGGTGTGCAGCCGCGCCCACGCGACGGTGCCGACCAGCACGGCGGCACAGCAGAAAAGCGCCGTCAGAATATGACGTCGACGAACGATCCAATACATAGCGTCTCCCCCTTCGTCACACCATATGCGAAAAAACGGCGAAAAATGCTTGACAATTCCGAAAAACCGCTCTACAATAAGGGAAAAGCAAGGGGCGCTGACTTTGTCGTCGGCTGAGAGCGGATGCGCACATCCGAAACCCTTTAACCTGATCCGGGTAATGCCGGCGGAGGGAGCAAATAGGGCGCTTTGGCGTGATGTTTGGATTTCTCCGTTTTTCGGGGAAATTTTTGTTTTTTAAGGAGTTTTTGGTATGCAGAAAAAAACCGTCCGTCTCGTCGAAGGTGCCGTCATGGTGGCGTTTGCCGTCATTCTGAGCCTTCTCAAAATTCTCGAGCTGCCCTACGGCGGCAGTGTCACCGTGTGCAGCATGCTGCCGATCCTCATCATCGCCTATCGCCACGGTGTGGGCTTCGGCAGCTTCACCGCCCTTGTCTACGGCGTTGTGCAGATGCTGCTCGGCATGAAGAACGTGCTGTATTTCACGACCCCTCTGTCCATCGCCGCCGTCATCGTTCTTGACTATATCCTCGCCTTTGCCGCTTTGGGGCTCGGCGGTGCGTTTCGCAAGGTCGTCCGTCGGCAGGCGGCGGCACTGGAGCTCGGCACGCTGCTTGCCTGCTTTGTGCGGTATATCTGCCACGTCATTTCCGGCTGCACCGTCTGGGCGGGACTTTCCATTCCCTCTGCGGATGCGCTGCTTTATTCTCTTGCCTACAACGCGACCTACATGATTCCTGAGACCATCGTCACCCTGCTCGGCGCGGCGCTCATCGGGCGCGTGCTCGATTTCCGTCATGACACGGTCACGCGTCTCACCGACGAGAGCCGCACGCTCAATGTGCCCGCGATCCTCGGCGGCGTTGCCGTGGTGGGCGCGCTCATTTTCGATGTGTGCGAGGTGTTTGCGAAGCTGCAGGATGCCGAGACCGGCAATTTCCTCATCACGGGACTTGCCGATGTGCGCTGGGGCGCTGTCGGTATTGTGTCCGCAATCTGTTTTATTTTTGCCGTTTTCTGCTTTTTTGTGTTTTCGCCCAAAAAAGACTTGCAAAGTAAAAATAAATGATGTATACTGTCTTTAGATCAGTACCATCGGAGGTGTCTCATGAAAAAGCAGTATACTGCCCCCACCATGCAGTTGGTGGAATGTCAGATCCGCGAACGGATCGGCGCCGACTATGATGACATCAGTAATTGGTCGCCGCTGAAGCCGGTTAACTGAAGCAAAAAGAAGCCCTTGCTTTCAAAAAGCAAGGGCTTCTTTTTTTGCGCCGGGAACCTCATTTTTTCTTTTTACACACTCCCGCTTTCGGTGCATACAATGGAAAGAAGGGCGGCGGCGGTCGCCCACCGAAGGGATGGGCTTTCTATGGAGATCTTACGCGTTGAAAATATAGAGCAGACCTATCAGGCGAAAAACGGCGAGGTCACCGCGCTGCGGGATGTGAGCTTCTCGATGAACAGCGGCGATTTCTACAGCCTTGTCGGTCCGTCCGGCTGCGGAAAATCGACGCTGCTTTCCATCATTGCGGGACTGCTTCCCCCGTCCGGCGGGCGGGTGCTCATCGGCGGCGAGGAAGTGAAGGGCAGCTCGCCGCGCATCGGGTATATGCTGCAAAAAGACAACCTGCTCGAATGGCGCACCATCCGTCAGAACGTACTTTTCGGGCTGGAGATCCGGCGACAGCTGAACAAGGAGACCGTCGCGCACGCCGATCACCTGCTGAAGACCTATGGACTTTTTGAATTTCGCGACAAATATCCGACACAGCTTTCGGGCGGCATGCGGCAGCGCGCCGCGCTCATCCGCACGCTGGCGGTGCGCCCCGACATTCTGCTGCTCGACGAGGCGTTTTCCGCGCTCGATTATCAAACGCGCCTGTCGGTCACCGAGGATGTCTACGGCATTTTGAAGCGCGAGCAGGTCACCACGCTGATGGTGACCCACGACATTCCGGAGTGCATCAGCATGAGCGATGTGGTCGTCATTCTGACGCCCCGTCCCGCGACCGTGCGGGAGCTTCTCCCCATCCGCTTCGATCTCCCCGCGCGCACGCCGCTTTCCTGCCGCAACACCCCGCAATTTTCCGCCTATTTCGACCATATTTGGAAAGAGCTGGAGCGACATGACTGAAAAAATATCCAAAAGGCGGCAGCTCTATCTCAAAAACGAGAAGCGCCACCGCCGCAAGATCCTTTTTTGGCAGATCGGTATTCTCATCGTTTTCATCGGACTCTGGGAAGCGCTCGCCGCCGTCGGCATCATCGACAGCTTCATTTTCAGCCAGCCTTCCCGCATTTTCAAGACCTATGTCGGCATGGCGCAAAACGGGCTTTTGCAGCACATCGGTGTCACCGTTTTTGAGACGCTTGCCGGTTTTCTCCTCGGTGCAGGCGCCGGCACGGTGCTGGCGACGCTTTTGTGGTGGAGCCCCTTTGCGTCAAAGGTCAGCGAGCCGTATCTTGTGGTGCTCAACAGCCTGCCGAAGATCGCGCTCGGCCCGGTCATCATCATCATTGCGGGCGCAGGCACGCGGGCGATCGTCGTCATGGCGCTTGCCATTTCCCTCATCGTCACCGTGCTCGAAATGCTCGGCGGCTTTCACCGCACCGATGCGGAATATATCCGCATGGCAGAGACCTTCGGCGCGGTGCGGTGGCAGGTGTTTTTCAAGATCGTGCTGCCGTATAATGTTTCGACCCTTTTCAACTCCCTTAAGATCAACATCGGACTGTCCCTTGTCGGCGTCATCGCCGGAGAGTTTCTGGTGTCCAAAGCAGGGCTCGGTTATCTGATCGTCTACGGCGGTCAGGTGTTCAAGCTGGATCTGGTCATGGCGAGCGTCATCGTCCTGGCAGTTGTCGCCGCGCTCATGTATGAGGCGGTCTGCCTTTTGCAGCGCTTTGTCGTGCATCGGATCTCACATTCATAGAGGAGGCTTTTTGATGAAAAGAATTCTGCGTATCCTTTGCGCGGGAACGGCGCTCGTGCTGCTTTTATCCATGGCGGCATGCGGCAAAACGGGCGACAAGACCAGGGTGCGGGTGTGCGAGGTCACCCACTCGGTGTTCTATGCGCCGCAATATGTAGCGATCGCCCGCGGCTTTTTTGCCGAAGAGGGGATCGACATCGACCTCTCCAACGGGCAGGGCGCCGACGCGGTGATGAGTGCGGTGCTGTCCGGGAATATGGACATAGGCTTTGCCGGCCCGGAAGCGTCGGTATATGTGTACAATGAGGGCAAGACCGACTACACGCAGGTGTTCGCACAGATCACCCGCCGCGACGGCTCCTTCCTCGTCGCACGCGAAAAGGATGACGCTTTCAACTGGCAAAAGCTGAAGGGCAAGGTCGTGCTGCCCGGCCGCAAGGGCGGCGTGCCGTATATGGCGCTCGAATATGCGCTGCGGCAAAACGGCGTGGATCCCGCAAAGGATCTGACGCTCGACAGCAGCGTGCAGTTCTCCATGATGACCGCAGCGTTCACCGCGGGCACAGGCGACTATTTCACCTGCTTTGAACCGACCGCATCCATGCTGGAAGCGGAGGGCAAGGGCTACATCGTTGCCGCTGTCGGCGATGCCGCGGGCGAGATCCCCTACACTGCCTATTTTGCCAAGAAAAGCTATATCGAGAAAAACAGCGACCTCATCGCCGCGTTCACCCGCGCGGTATACAAGGGACAGCAATGGGTGAAGACCCACACCGCCGCCGAGATCGCCGACGCGATCAAAGAGCAATTTCCCGACACCTCGGCAGAGCTGCTGACCGCTTCCGTGGAGCGGTATCAGAAGATCGGCGCTTTCTGCGACACCCCCGTGATGTCCGAGGCGTCGTTCACACTGCTGCAAAAGGTGATCGCCGAGGCAGGCGAGCTTTCCTCTCCCGCACCGTTTGACAAGGTGGTCAACAACACCTTTGCCGACAAAGCCGTAAAATAGCAAAAAGAGCGCTGCCTTTCGGCAGCGCTCTTTTCCGTTCGCGTTTTGTAAAAATGCTCTTTTGCATCTTAAAAATGCGCTTTTGCGTCCTGCGGACTTTTTTGACAGTCTCATGACAAAATATTGATAAAAAAACGCAAAATTGGGGGTAGTAATTCACAAAAGGATGTGCTACCATAGAGACAGAAAAAAAGGCGGATATCCCGCCATCGGAAAAAGGAGATGTACAGTATGAAACTCAGCGTTTTGACAGTCCCGCTGCAGGGCATGCCCGCAGAGGATGCGTTCAAGTATCTGCACTCCCTCGGCGTGGAAGCGGTGGAGCTGGGTACCGGCGGGTACACCAACAACAACCACTTAAAGCCCGAAGTGTATCTGGCGGATGACCGCAAGATCGAAGAATACAAGGCGCTGCTGGCAAAGTACGATCTGACCATCAGCGCGCTGTCCTGCCACGGCAACCCCGTTCACCCGAACAAGGAGATTGCCGCGAACTACCACAAGATTTTTGTGGACACCTGCAAGCTGGCGCAGAAGCTCGGCGTCGAGACCGTCGTGACCTTCTCGGGCTGCCCCGGTGACTGCGAGCATTCCGAGCGTCCGAACTGGGTGACCTGTTCCTGGCCGCCGGAGTACGGTGAGACGCTCAACTGGCAGTGGAACGAGGTGCTCATTCCCTATTGGAAAGAAGCGGCGAAGATCGCGGAGTCCTATGGCGTCAAGAAGATCGCTTTTGAGATGCATCCGGGCTTCTGCGTCTATAACCCCGCGACGATGCTGCGCCTGCGCAACGCCGTCGGCGACATTCTCGGTGCCAACTTCGACCCGTCGCACCTCATTTGGCAGGGCATGGATCCTGTCGCGGCGCTGCGCGAGCTGAAGGGTGCTGTGTATCATTTCCATGCCAAGGACACCAAGGTCGACCCCTACAACAAGGCGAAAAACGGCGTCCTCGACACCGGATCCTACGGCGATCTGCTGGATCGCAGCTGGGTGTTCCGCACCATCGGCTACGGCTCCGACATGAACATGTGGAAGGACATGATCTCCACGCTGCGCATGATCGGCTATGACGGCGCGGTCAGCATCGAGCATGAGGACGGTCTCATGTCGGTCAAAGAGGGGCTGGAAAAAGCTATCTCCTTCCTCAAGGAAGTTATCATCAACGAACAGCCTGCTGCCATGTGGTGGGCATAAGAGGGGCACTTTCTATGAAAAAATGCAATCTCGTCGTCGTGGGCTACGGCGGCATGGGCGGCGGCTTCCATGTGCGGCACGCACTGGAAAGCGATGTTGTCAACCTTTTGGGCATTTATGACATTCTCCCCGAGCGGCGCGAAGCTGCCCGCGAAAAGGGCATTTTTGCCTATGAAACGCTCGATGATGTGCTTGCCGACGAGCGGGTGGATCTCATCACCGTGGCGATCCCGAACGACTCCCACAAGGACGTTGTCGTCAAAGCGCTGAACGCCGGGAAAAACGTCATTTGCGAAAAGCCGGTGGCGCTGTCGGTGGCGGAGCTTGACGAAATGATTGCCGCCGCAGAGAAGAACCAAAAGCTGTTCACCGTGCATCAGAACCGCCGCTGGGACGTCGATTATCTTGCGATGAAGCAGGTGGCAAACAGCGGGGAGATCGGCGAGCTTCTCAACATCGAATCCCGCATCCACGGCTCGCGCGGCATTCCGAGCGACTGGCGCGGCGTGAAGAAGCACGGCGGCGGCATGCTGTATGACTGGGGCATCCACCTCATCGACCAGATCATGATGATCATTCCCGAGACCGTGACCGCTGTCGATTGCCGTTTTGACCACATCACCAACAAGGAAGTGGACGACGGTTTCAAGCTGACCATGACCTTTGCCAGCGGCAAGGAAGCCTATGTCGAGGTCGGCACCTATAACTTCATTGCCATGCCGCGCTTTTATATGCGCTGCAAGGACGGCACGGCGCTCATCACCGACTGGCGGGAGAACTGCAAGGTCGTCAAATGCAAATACTGGCATGAAAACGACGTGCTGCCCGTACAGACCGCTGCCGGTCTTACCAAGACCATGGCGCCGCGTGACGACATCACCACCGACACCTATGAGATCGCACAGCCCCATTCGGATGTGCACGACTTCTACCGCAACGTCTGCAAGGCGATCGCGGGCGAGGAAACGCAGCTTGTCACCCATGCGCAGCTGCGCCGCGTGATGCAGGTCATCGAAGCGTCCTTCCGTTCGGCGGAGGAAAAGCAGGTCGTCTCCTGCGACATCTGAACTTATATTCAAGCAAAAAGCGCTGTCCGCAAAACGCGGGCAGCGCATTTTTTTGCCGTCAAAAGCGGGACAGTCGTCTAAGCGACTGCCCCGCTTTTTGATCATTTCACAGCATATTTTTTCTTTTTGCGCACAGCCGCCGTGCCGCCCGCATTCCGAAAGAAATGCGGGCGGTTTGCCGTCGTGTTTTCAGTTTTTGCTTTCTGCCAGCTTGCAGGTCACGGTGAAAGTGGTCTTTTCGCCGCTGCGGTTGTCGAGCCGCAGGATGGACAGCTGCACCTCGTCGCCCACGGAGTGCTTGGCAAGCGCCGCGCGCAGATCGCCGTAGCCGGAGATGTCGGTGCCGTCGATGGCGGTGATGAGATCGCCGACCGCCGCGTTCGTGTTCTTCAGCACGGAGTCGCTGTTGATGGACTGGATGACAAACCCGTGATAGCCGTTGCTGTTCACCGAATAGCCGGTGATGCCGAGCTGCACACGTCCCTTGACATAGCCGTATTTGGTGAGATCGTCGATGATGGTCTTTGCCTCGTTGATCGGGATGGAGAAGCCGAGACCCTCGACATCGGTGGAAGCGATCTTCGCGGAGTTGATGCCGATGACCTGACCCTGGTTGTTGATGAGCGGGCCGCCGGAGTTGCCGGGGTTGATGGCGGCGTCGGTCTGCAGGCACTTGATGGAATAGCCGGTGTCCTCATACACATCGCGGGCAAGACCGGAAATGATGCCCTGCGTTGCCGACCATTGCAGACCGCCCGCGTTGCCGAGCGCGATCACGCGTGTGCCGAGCACCATTTTGGAGGAGTCGCCGAATTCCGCCGGGGAAAGATCGGTGGCTTCCACCTTGATGACCGCAAGGTCGGTGGACTGATCCGCGCCGATGACCTTTGCGTTTTTATACACCTTGCCGTTGTGCAGCGTGACATCGACCTCGTCATATTGCTTGCCGGTGTCCGTGTCGGTTACAACGTGCCAGTTGGTGATGATATAGCCGTCCTTTGTCATAACAATGCCGCTGCCGGAACCGACCTGGGTGAGCGATGCCGTGCCGAAGGCATAGGCGGAGTTATTGCCGTTTTTCATCTGATAGATGGTGATGACCACGGTGGAATCGAGGTTCTTGTTGATGACCTCCGTCGCGGTCAGCCCGCCGTCGTTATCCGACCAGTCGGTGATGTTCAGCGTCGGGGCGTTGTCGTTGATAACATTGTCGCCCGTGCTGTCATTATCCTTCTTGTCGGTAACGGTAGAGCCGATGTCGGAAACATTCGAAGAGATCGTTCTGCCGAGCGAGAACGCCACCGTGATGGTGAGCACCAGCACCGCCAGCACGCCGACAACGGACAAAGCGATGATCGCGCCGGTGTGCTTGCGCTTTTTCGGCGGCTGCGGCGGCGTGACGAAATTGCCGGTATAGGGCGGCGGCGTTGCTCCGCCGCCGTTTTGGGCGTGATACCACTGGGTCTGCGGCGGCTGCGGATGCGCCGTCTGGTGCGGCATGCCCGCATAGGGGTTTGCGCGCCAATCCGTTTTCGGCGCTTCCCCCGCCTGCGGCGCACCCGTTTCGGGCTGCGCGGTCTCGTGCTGCCCCGCAGGCTGTTCCTGCACGGGCTCCGTCTGCACAGGCTCTGCCTGCGCGGGCTGCTCCTGGACGGGTGCAGCCGTCTCCGACTGCGCGTCACTGCGCCATTCACCGGCGGTATATGCCGGTTTGTCATATTGCGGCGTTGCCGTCACCGACGGTGTGTCGTCGACAGGCGGCGTGACCTTCTTTTCTTCTTCGGGTGTTTCCTTGTTCCAATCGTTCCAATCAGACATTATGCACACGACCTTTCGTGGAATTTTCTTTATCTTTACTATACCGACGGAATGTGTCGTTTTCTTGAAGAAAGCGTGATTTACTTTTGAATTTGATCGGGCAGCCAGAAGGAAAACTCGGTATAGTCTCCCTCGACCGACCGCACCAGCACCTCACCCTTGTGCAGCGCCACTGCCGTTTGAACAATATACAGTCCGAGTCCGATGCCGTTTTTGTCCAGCCCGCGCGAGCGGTCGCTCTTATAGAACCGTTCAAAGATGCGCGGCATCTCCTCGGCGGGGATGCCCGCGCCCGTGTTGCGGATGCTGCACACCGTGCGGTCGTCCTGCTTCTCCATATGGATGCAGATGCTGCCGCCCGCATTCGTAAATTTTACGGCGTTATCGAGCAGATTATACAGCACCTGCCCCAAAAGATCATAGTCGCCGTGCACGGGCATCGGCTCTGCATCCTCAAGTCCCTCGATGGTGATGGATTTTTCCTCGATGCGCTTTTCAAACGTCAGAAGCGTCTGCCCCGTCAGCCTCAAAAGATCGAAGTCGACCATGTTGAGCCGCAGCTGCCCGCTGTCGATGCGGGACAGCGACAGCATGGTTTTCACAAGGCGCGAAAGCCGTTTTATCTCATCCGACACGATCTTGAGATAATAGTCCCGCTTTTCGGCGGGGATCGTGCCGTCCAGTATGCCGTCGATGAAACCGGCGATGGTCGTCATCGGGGTGCGCAGCTCATGCGACACGTTGGCGACAAAGCTGCGGCGCATGGTCTCCACAGAGGACAGCGACCGCGCCATGGAATTGAGCGCATGCGCCAGCTCCGCCGTTTCGTCCCTGCCGCTGACCTTGACTTGATAGCTGAAATCGCCCTCGGCGAATTTGCGCGTTGCCTGCGCCATTTCGCGCAGCGGACGCACCATGTGCTCGGTCATGATATACAGTGCTACGAATGTCAGCGTCAGAACACCCAGCGCCGCTAAAAGCGAGATCTGAATGTTGCTGCGCAGATACTGTCCGAGACCGCTTGCAGGCAGCGACACAAACACATAGCCGAGGAGCTTTCCGTCGTGGCGGATGGGAACACCGGCGGTGTATTGCCGGTCCTTATACAGGCCGTTGAGCGTGCTGACGGCATAAAACTCCGTGCCGTCGGCATCAAACGCGCCTGCAAGCGACACCACACCCTCGGTGGACATTTCGTCTCCGTTTTCATCGCACATGATGAGCACGGTGCCGTCCATGTCGGAGATCACCACCGTGCAGTCCATCGTCATGGACAGCAGCTTGATGAACGGCGAAAGCGTGGATTTCTCGATGCGGTAGACCGTCATGCCGTCGCTTTCCCTGACCGGCGACACGCCGTCGGCGGTGTGGGTGGCGATGGTCTGGGCGTTATCCGCCAAAAGGCGGTGCTTTTCGTCCAGCCAATAGCGCGAGGACAAAAACAGCTGTGCGCCCTGCATCGCCAAAAAGCTGAACACGATGATGGCGGAGATGACCGCAAAATATTTTGAAAAAATACTTTTGAACATCCCCGTCAGTCTCCCTTGAAGTCGTCCTTCACTTCAAATTTATAGCCGACGCCCCAAACGGTCTTGAGCGTCCACTGCGGCGAAACGCCGTCGAGCTTTTCTCTCAGCCGCTTGATGTGCACGTCCACGGTGCGGCTGTCGCCGTAGTATTCAAAGCCCCACACCTCGTCGAGCAGCTGGTCGCGCGTGAACACGCGGTTGGGGTTGCTCGCCAGATGATAGATAAGCTCCATTTCCTTGGGCGGCGTGTCCACCGGCTTGCCGTTGACGCGCATCTCGAAGGTCTCCATGTTGATGGTCAGCTTATCATAGCGCAGCTCGCGGTATTTTTTCTGCCCGTCCGCACCGCTGCGGCGCAAGACCGCCTTGATGCGCGCCATGACTTCCTTTGTCTCAAAGGGCTTGACGATATAGTCGTCGGCGCCGAGCTCCAGCCCCAAAACCTTATCGAACACCTCACCCTTGGCGGTGAGCATGATAATCGGCACATCGGATTTCTTGCGCAGCTCGCGGCAGACCTGCCAGCCGTCCAGCTGCGGCATCATCACGTCCAAAAGGATCAGATCGGGCTGCTCGCGGTCGAAATGTTCGAGCGCCAGCGCGCCGTTTTCCTCGATCACCGCTTCATACCCTTCCTTTTCCAGATACAACCGCAAAAGCTCACAGATGTTGCTGTCGTCGTCCACGACCATGATTTTCAGTGCAGCCATTGTCATTCCCCTTCCTTTTTCTTTCAGTATACTTGCATTTTCCGCAGTGTGTATGAACAAATCATAAATTCAGTATGTGTGCAATGAGTGTATTGGAAATTAAAAATCCCTCAGGCGTGAGGGCGATCCCGTCGTCCGTCACCCGCAAAAACGTCGGCGGCAGCGCCCTTGCCCGCGCGATCCACGCAGGCGGCAGCTCCTTTCGGAACCGCTCTCTGAAGGCTGCGGCGGAAAGCCCCGCCGTCAGGCGCAGACGCAAAAGTGCAAATTCCTCTTCGCTCCCCGACGGCAGTGCGTCGTCCTCTTCCGCCGTCACCCCGCCGCCGTTCATGAAAGCGGCAAGATCGCGCGGATAGTAAAACCGCCTGCCGTCAAAAAAGGAATGGGCGGCGGGGCCGAAGCCGAGATACGGCGCGCCTGTCCAATATTTGAGATTGTGGCGGCTCTCAAAGCCGGGCTTTGCAAAGTTCGAAATTTCATATTGCGCAAAGCCCGCCCTTTCGAGCGCCGCGACCGCCGCAAGATACAGCTCTGCCGCCGTGTCGTCGTCGGGCAGAGACAGCGTGTCCCGCAATTTCTCAAACGGCGTCCCTTCCTCTATCTTGAGAAGATAAGCGGAAACGTGCTGCACACCGAGCGCCGCACAGGTCTCAACATCCGCCGTGACCGCTGCCGCGTCCTGTCCCGGCACCGCCAGCATCAAATCGAGCGAAATATTTTCTATCCCCGCCCTGCGGGCGTCCGCGACCGTGCGCGCCACATCGTGCGGCGTGTGCCGCCTGCCGAGCGTTTTCAGACGGTCGGATGAGGACGCCTGCATGCCGAGCGACAGGCGGTTGCCGCCCGCAGCGGCAAAGGCAGAAAGCGTTTCATAGAGATCGTCCGCAGGATTGGCTTCCAGCGTCACTTCCGCGTCGTCCGACAGCGAAAATCGCTTTCTTGCCGCCGCAATGACGGCGGTGAGAGCTTTCCCGCCGAGCAGCGACGGCGTGCCGCCGCCGAAATACAGCGTGTCGGCAAAGACGCCGTCATACCTCTCCATTTCCCGCACGACAGCCGCCGCATACCGCTTTCGCATATCCGCGTCCACAGCCGCCAGCGGCAGCGAATAAAAATCGCAATAGGGGCACTTCGAGACGCAAAACGGCACATGCACATAAATTCCGGTCATGAAAGTCCCCCCCTTTTTATTTCCAGTTTAACATTTCCCCGCTCTTTTGTCAAAAAAAGGGGAGCTGCGGCAGTCATCTGCCGCAGCTCCCAAAGGTCGTCTTATCGCACAACCAGCTGTTCGTTTTCGACATCCACCGTGAGATTCGTTCCCGGCGCGGGATCCTTTTCGATGATCTCTCTGCCGAGCAGTGTTTCCACCTTGCTTTGGATGAAGCGGCGCAGCGGACGCGCGCCGAACTGCGGGTCAAAGCCGTTGTCCACGATGAACGCCTTTGCCGCGGGCGTGACGGTGCAGGAAAGCTGCTTGTCCGTCAGACGGCGGTTGAGGTCGGCAAGCAACAGGTCGACAATGCCCGTCACCGCTTTCTTGTCGAGCGGATGGTAATACACAATCTCGTCGAGACGGTTCAGAAACTCCGGACGGAACGAGCGCTTCAAAAGCGCGTCGATCTCCGCTCTCGCCTCGTCGGTGATGCTGCCGTGCTGCTCCATGCTGTCGAGCAGGATGTTCGAGCCGAGGTTGGACGTCAGGATGATGATGGTGTTCTTGAAATCCACCGTGCGTCCCTGCGAATCGGTGATGCGCCCGTCGTCCAACACCTGCAACAGGATATTGAACACATCGGGATGCGCCTTTTCCACCTCATCGAACAGCACCACGGAATAGGGCTTTCTGCGCACCGCTTCGGTGAGCTGACCGCCCTCCTCATAGCCGACATATCCGGGAGGTGCACCAATGAGCCGCGACACGGCGAATTTTTCCATATATTCGCTCATGTCGATGCGCACGATGTTCTGTTCATCGTCGAAAAGACACTCCGCAAGCGCCTTGGCAAGCTCCGTCTTGCCGACGCCCGTCGGTCCCAAAAACAGGAACGACCCGATCGGACGGTTGGGATCCTGGATGCCCGCTCTGGCACGCAGGATAGCTTCGGAAACGCGCGTCACCGCTTCGTCCTGCCCGATCACGCGGCGATGCAGGATTTCTTCCAGGTGCAGCAGCTTGTCCCGCTCGCCTTCCATCAGCCGTGCCACGGGGATGCCCGTCCAGCGTTCCACGATGCGGGCGATCTCCTCGTCCGTCACCTTGTCCCGCAGATAGCTGCCGTGATGCTCCTCGCTTTCGGCTTCCGCCGCCTGCAGCTGCTTTTGCAGCGTGGGCAGTGTGCCGTATTTCAGCTCGGCAGCGCGGTTGAGATCGTGGTTCTCCTCGGCACGTTCGATCTCCGCGCCCAGCTTTTCGATCTGTGCGCGCAGACTCTGCACCTTGCCGATCTCCGCTTTCTCGTTTTCCCACTTCGCCTTTTTCTCCGCCAGGTCGGCGCGCAGCTCGGAAAGCTCCTTTTGAATTTCCTCAAGATGCGCCTGCGCCAGCTTGTCGCTTTCCTTTTTCAGCGCCGCTTCCTCGATCTCCAGCTGAATGATCTTGCGCTCCACCACGTCCAGCTCGGTGGGCATGGAGTCCATCTCGGTGCGGATCATGGCGCACGCCTCGTCGATGAGGTCGATCGCCTTGTCCGGCAGGAAACGGTCGGTGATATACCGATGGGACAGCGTCGCAGCGGCAATGATGGCGGAATCCTGAATTTTCACGCCGTGATAGACCTCATAGCGCTCTTTCAGTCCGCGCAGAATGGCGATGGTGTCCTCAACGGACGGCTCTTCCACCAGCACCGGCTGGAACCGTCTTTCAAGCGCGGGGTCCTTTTCGATATACTGGCGGTATTCGTCGAGCGTCGTCGCACCGATACAGTGCAGCTCGCCGCGCGCCAGCATCGGCTTCAGGAGGTTGCCCGCATCCATCGCGCCGTCGGTCTTGCCCGCGCCGACAATGGTGTGCAGCTCGTCGATGAACAAAAGGATCTTGCCCTCGCTCTTGGCGACCTCGCCCAGCACCGCTTTCAGACGCTCCTCAAACTCGCCGCGATATTTCGCGCCCGCGATGAGCGCGCCCATATCCAGCGAAAACACGGTCTTGTCCCGCAGATTGATCGGAACATCGCCCTTGACGATACGCTGTGCCAGTCCCTCGACGATGGCGGTCTTGCCGACGCCCGGCTCGCCGATGAGCACGGGGTTGTTCTTCGTCTTGCGGGACAGAATGCGGATGACGTTTCGGATCTCGTCGTCCCGCCCGATGACAGGATCGGTCTTTTTGTCGCGGGCGCGTGCAGTCAGATCCGCGCCGTATTTTTTCAGCGCGTCATAAGTCGTTTCCGGCGAGTCGCCCGTCACACGGGTGTTGCCCCGCACGGCGGCAAGCGCCTGCAAAAACGCGTCCTTTTTGATGCCCGCTTCCGACAAAACAGCTGCCGTGTCGCGGTCACCGTTTTCGATGAGCGACAAAAACAGATGCTCCACCGAGACATATTCATCCTTCATGTTCGCCGCGAGCTTTTCCGCGCCGGACAGCACCGCGTCGGTCGCGGCGGAAATATACACCTTGTCCGGTTCTCTGCCCGGACCGCTCACACGCGGCATGCCGTCAAGACGGGCGTTCACCCGTCCCGCAAGCGCCGTGGGGTCTTTCCCCATCTTCTGCAGCAGCGACGGGATGAGTCCCTCCTGCTGCGACAAAAGCGCCGACAGCAAATGCAGCGGTTCTATCTGTATATGTCCGCCCGAAACAGCAAGATCCTGCGCCGTCTGCACGGCTTCCAATGATTTTTGCGTCAATTTCTGTGCGTTCATATGCATCACTCCTTTTTCTTATACTATACGCCCTTTCTCCCGAAAATTTGTAACGAAATTGTAAAAATTAGCACTCTGACGTAAAGAGTGCTAAAACCGCAAAATCTTCTTGCACTTCCCCTGAAAAGATGGTATGATAAAGTGTAATTTTGTACCATAGGGGGTGGCGGCATATGGCATGGCGCTGGGATCCTGCGGCGCTGTGCAGCGTATGCGTGCTGCCCGCTGCCGCCGTGCGGGAGCATATCGGGCTGGCAAGCCCGCTGCAATGGCGCGTGCTGCTGCAATTTGCGGCAGACGGCGACGCATTTGATCTGTGCACCTGCGCAAAGGTGCTGCATAAACCGATCGACGCCGTCGAGGAAGCGCTGCAATATTGGAAAAACGCCGGCATCCTCATCGGCGAGGGAGAGCCCGCGCCGAAAAAAGCGCCCGCTCCCGCCGAAGAACCGGAGACGCCCCCCGTCCCCGTCGCACGGCCGCAGCCCGTGAAGCCGCAAATGGCGGAGGTGCTGCAAAAGCAGAAAGAGGACGAGACGTTTTCAAACCTGCTTTTCTCGGTCTCGGCGCGCTTCGGCAAGCCCATCACGCCGGGCAACATGGAAACGCTTTTATATCTATATGACACGGCAGGCATCCCCGCCGATGTGATCCTTTTGGTGGTCGCCTATGCCGTGGCGCGCGGCAAAATCAACATGCGCTATGTCGAGACGGTCGCGCTGGGCTGGCTGGACGACGGCATCAACACGCTGCCCGCCGCCGAGGAATATCTGCGCATCCTTGAACAAAAGGATGACGCCGCCGCCCGCGTGCGCCGCATTCTGGGGCGGGCGCGCGAGCTTGACAGCCGCAGCCGCAACATGGCGCACACCTGGCTGTATGTGTGGAACATGTCAGAGGAGCTGGTGACGGTGGCGCTGCGCTATGCCGTCGATAACGGCAAGCCCCCCGTCCCCTATGCCAACGCCATTCTGACCGACTGGCACGAAAACGGCATCACCGATCCCGAAGAAGCGAAAAAGGCGCTCACGCGCAGCATAAAGCCCGCCGCCAAAAGGCGCGCGCAAACAGAGGAAAGCTCGCTTGACCTCAAGGGCTATGAGCAGCTGTTGGAGGACTATGTCCCCTCACTGCCCGCCGACAAAGAAAAGAGTTGAAAAAAATGGCATATGATCCGGAAATTTATGCCGCCGCCGTGAAAACGCTGGCGGATCGCCGCGCGGCAGCGGAGCAAAACGCTGCCGTCCTGCGGACAAAGGCGTGTGCGCAGTTCCCGCGGCTCAAAGAGATCGACACGGCGCTTGCCGCCACCGGCACGCAGATCGCCCATGCCATTTTGGAGGGCGGCGACATCGACGCCGCCATCGCCCGCATCCAGGCGGAGAACGAACGGCTGCAGGCGGAAATGGCGGACATTCTGCAAAAGGGCGGCTTCGGCGTGCGCAATTTCACGCCGCACTACACCTGCCCCGTCTGCGACGACACCGGCTATCACGGCGGCAAAATGTGCGCCTGTCTCATGCGGCTTCTGAAGGAGCAGGCGGCAGCGCGGGTGTGCAAGGGGCTGTCGAAGGACCCGAAACGGTTTTCCGATCTTTCGCTTGCCTATTATGACGACACGCCGTCCGCCGAACGGGCGCTTTCCCCGCGCGAGCGGATGCGCCGCATTTTTGCCTATTGCGAACAATATGCCGCCGCCTTTTCCGTCCACGCGCCGTCGCTTTTGCTGCGCGGGGCAACGGGAACGGGCAAAACGCATGTGTCCCTCGCCATCGCGGGGGAGGTCGCGGAAAACGGCTTTTCGGTTGTCTATCAACCGGCGGGACGGCTTTTCGGGCTTCTCGAGGAAGAACATTTCGGCAGACGCAGCGGCAACACGCTGGAAACGGCGCTGTCCTGCGACCTTTTGGTGATCGACGACCTGGGCACGGAGTTTGAAACCTCGTTTGTCGCCGCCACCTTATATACCATTATCAATACCCGCATGCTGGACGGGCTGCCCACCGTCATCAGCACCAACCTCACACAGGAAGGTCTGCAGAGCCGCTACGGCGATCAGACCGTTTCCCGCATCACCGGCGCCTATGAGCCGCTTCTGTTTGTCGGCAAGGACATCCGACAGCAAAAGCGCACCGCCGCCATGCGGAACTGACGAAAGGAGCAATCGTGATGGAAGAAAAACTGTGCATGAACTGTATGCAGCCGCTCGCAGACGAGGACACCGCCTGCCCGCACTGCCACTATGCGACAAACAAGCAGAACCCGCAGGGCTATCTCCCCGCAGGAAGCCTGCTTTCCGATCATTACATGGTGGGCAGAGCGCTCGGCTCCTACGGCGATGCCTGTATCTACATAGGCTATGACAAGCTGCTCAAGGAGCGGGTGTATATCCGCGAATTTTTTCCGGCAGATTTCTGCGAACGCACCCGCGACGGCAGCGTTGTGCCCGTCGACGGCAAGGAGGACGCGTTCGACACCTGCCGCGAGAGCTTTCTCACCAACGTGCGTGCGCTGGCAAAGCTCAAGGATCTGCCGTCGCTTTTGCCGCTGTATGACATCTTCGACGAGCACAACACCGTCTATGCCGTCAGCGATTATTGCGAGGGCGTGTCCCTTGCCCGCGAGCTGAAAACGCGCGGCAGGATCCCCTATGCGGAGCTGCGCCCGCTGTTCATGCAGCTTTTGAGCTCGCTTTCCACCCTGCACCGCGCGGGGGTGTGCCATCTTGCCATCTGCCCCGACACCATTCTCATCGCCCCCGACGGCAAGCTGCGGCTGCGCAGCTTTGCCATCCCGCAGGCGCGCACCACCGGCTCGCCCATCAAGCCGCGCCTTTCGGCGGGCTTCTCCGCGCCGGAGCAGTATGCCCCGCGCAGAGCCTGCGGTGAGGCAGCGGATGTCTATGGCGTTGCCGCAACCCTTTTCTGCGCCCTGACGGGCAACACACCGCCCGAAGCGCCGCAGCGTGCACGCGGCGCGCAGGATCTGTTCCTGCCTGCCGAGGTTGCCGAGGAGCTGCCGGAAAATGTGGGGCTGGCGCTGTTCAACGCCCTGCAGCCCGATCCCGACAAGCGCATCGGCACCATTGAGGAATTTCGCCAGGCGCTGACCGCTGAGCCTGCCGTCAACGCCCTTTTGGAGGACGAGGAGGAAGAAGAGGAAGCGGCGAAAAAGCCCGCGGAAAAGAAAAATCATTATCCGCTGTATATCGGTATCGCGGTGTTTGTCGTGCTGGCGGTGCTGGCAGGCATCCTTTTGATGGTGCTGTTCCCGAAAACGCCGACACCCTCGCCCTCCGACACCGTCCCCACCACGACGACGCTGCCGTCCAAAGCTCCGACCACCTATGTCGATCCGACAAACAGCTATTCCATCCCGCCGGTGGTCGGCAAAAACTATTTCACCGAGAAAAACAACACCATGACCGGCGACTTCAAGCTGGAAGTGCAATATATGCAGTATGACAAGAGCAAGGCAAAGGGCGTCATCCTGTCGCAGGAGCCCGCTGCGGGCACTGCCGCTGCCGCCGAGACCGTCATCAAGGTCGTCATCAGCATGGGCTCCGAGGAGCTTTCCGTGCCCGATGTCGCCGGCTGGCCGCAGGAATATGCCGTGAAATATCTCGAAGCGCTGGGCTTCAAGGTCGACGTGCTGACCGTCAATGTGTCCACCTATGAAAAGGGTCTGTGCGAAGGCACCGACCCCGTCAAGGGCACCAAGCTCTCCGTCGGCGACACCGTCACCCTGCGGGTGAGCAACATGGAAAAAACCGAACCGTCCGCCGACGCGACCGACGGCGACACCGACTGAGAAAGGACATTCCTATGGCACAAGTATTTCCGTTCGCCGCGCTGCGGTTTTCCGACAAAGCCGGCGACATTGCAAAGCTGACCTGCCCGCCCTATGACATCATTTCCGAGGAACAGCGCAAAGCCTATCTTGCGGAAAATCCCCACAACATCATCCGCCTGGAGCTGCCGCGTGACGGTGAGGATCCCTATGCCGTCGCCGGAGAAACGCTGAAAAGCTGGCTCGAGAGCGGCATCCTCAAAAAGGACGACGCCGCAGCGTTTTATATCTATGCCATCGACTTCACCGTTGACGGTGAGCAAAAATCCATTGCCGGTCTTGTCGGCAGGGTGCGGCTCACGCCGTTTTCCGCGGGTGTCGTGCTGCCGCACGAGGAAACGCTTTCCAAGGCAAAGGCGGACCGCCTGCAGCTTATGCGGGCGACCGGCTGCAATTTCAGCAACATCTATTCCCTCTATCGTGAGGACGATGCGGCATCGCCGCTGCACGATGTGACGGCGCTCACCGAAAAGGCGGCGCTTTTGCACGACATGACCGATGAAAACGGACTGCGCCACCGCCTGTGGGCGATCACGGACAAGACCGAAACGGCGGCGATCACGGCGGCGTTTGCGGACAAAAAGCTGTATATCGCCGACGGCCACCATCGCTATGAAACCGCGCTCAACTATCGGTGCGAGCTGGAAGAGGCGGGCAAGCCGACAGAGAACGCCGACTGCTGCATGATGATGCTGGTGGAAATGAGCCACGAGGGACTGTGGGTGTTCCCCACCCACCGCGTGCTGCACGACATCGCCGATTTCTCCGGTGAAAAGCTGCTCTCCGCCTGTGCGGAATATTTCCGCATTGAAGCGATGCCCGCCGAGGCGCTTTCCGAGGGGCTGCGCGCCGCCTATGCCGCGCACAAAACCGCTTTCGGCTTCTTCGACGGCAGAGAAAGCTGTCTTTTGACGCTGAAGGACGAGACGGTGATGGACGCGCTGCTGCCCGCCCTTTCCCCTGCGTCGCGCCATCTCGACGTCACCGTGCTGCACACGCTCATTTTGGAGCGGCTTTTGGGCATTGACAAGCAGAACATGGCAAACGGCACAAACCTCACCTACACCCGCGACGCCGCCGAGGCGGTGCATGCGGTGCGCACGGAGAAAGCCGATGCCTGCTTCCTTCTGAATCCCACCCGCGTTGAGGAGATCCGCGACGTGGCGGCGGCAGGCGAAAAGATGCCGCAAAAGTCTACCTATTTCTATCCGAAGCTCATCACGGGACTGACCGTCAACCCGCTTTTCTGAAAAAACACCCGATGCACACATAAGCGTTATATACTGTTTACAAATACAACCGGTGGAACCGGTAGAATAAAATAGTAGTACTATTTGTAGGAGGCGTCACAATACATGATCGATGTGCAAAATCTGACCAAGAACTACGGCACACACTGCGCCGTGGATCACATCAGCTTTCATGTCAACGAGGGCGAGATCCTCGGCTTTCTCGGACCGAACGGTGCGGGCAAGTCCACGACGATGAACATGCTGACAGGCTATCTTTCGTCCACCGACGGTGCGGTGAAGATCGGCGGCTATGACATTCTGGAGGATCCGAATGCCGCCAAGGCAAACATCGGCTATCTGCCGGAGCAGCCGCCGCTGTATATGGACATGACCGTGCGGGAATATCTGAACTTCATGTATGAGCTGAAAAAGTGCACGCTGCCGCGTGCCCAGCACATTGCGGAGATCTGCAAGATCATGAAGATCGACCATGTCTACGGCAGATTGATCAAAAACCTTTCCAAAGGCTACCGCCAGCGTGTCGGCATGGCGCAGGCGCTCATCGGCAACCCGCCGGTGCTGATCCTGGACGAGCCGACCGTCGGTCTCGACCCGTCGCAGATCGTGGAGATCCGCGCGCTCATTAAGGCGCTCGGCAAAAAGCACACGGTCATTCTCTCGTCGCACATTCTGCCCGAGGTGGAAGCGGTGTGTGACCGTCTGGTGATCATCAGCGGCGGCAGGATCGTCGCCGACGACACGGCGGACAATCTTATCCGCAGCTATTCCTCCGACCGCCGCCTGATGGTGCGGGTGGCAGGTCCCGCCTTTGAGGTCGAAAAGCTCATCCACGGCATCGAGGGCGTCAAGTCGGTGCATCCCCTCACCTCGCACGAAAGCGGCACGACGGATTTTGCCGTCGAGCTGAAGGAGGGCGCGGACATCCGCTATGCCCTGTTCAACAAGCTCGCGGAAAACAAATATCCGCTGCTTTCGTCCAAATCCATGGAGCGCTCGCTTGAAGACATCTTCATGACGCTCACGTCGGAAAACTTTTCCGCAAAAAAGAGAGGTGATCGGTAATGCGTGCCGTCTTCCGTAAAGAATTCCGTTCCTATTTTACCTCGCCGATCGGGTTCGTTGTTTTGGCATTCATCTACTTTTTCGGCAGCTTTTCCTTCTTTGCCTACAACATGACCTACGGCTACATCTCGCTGCAGTATGTGTTCCAGAGTCTCTACAGCATTTTGCTGCTTTTGGTGCTGCCCATTCTGACCATGCGGCTGTTCAGCGATGAAAAACGGCAAAAGACCGATCAGGCGCTGTTCACCGCACCGACGTCGCTGACGTCCATCGTGCTGGGCAAATTCTTCGCCGCACTGCTTTTGTATGTCATCGGCATCGGCATCACGCTTGTGTATGCCGTCATCATCGCCTTCAAGGCTTCTCCCGACTGGCTCGTGGTGGGCGGCAACTTCCTCGGACTGTTGCTGCTCGGCGGCATGATTATCGCCATCGGTCTTTTGGTCTCCTGCCTCACGGAAAGCCAGTTCATCGCCGTCATCGGCACATTCGGCATTTCCCTTGCGCTGCTGCTTGTCGACAGTCTCAGCACCTTTTTCCAGAGCGTCGACTGGATCGCACCGGTCGTGAGCTTTTTGTCGGTCTCGCAGCGCTATGCCGGCTTCACCACCGGTCTTGTCCGCTACAATGATGTGATCTTCTTTTTGAGCATGACGGCGATGTTCCTGTTCCTCGCCGTGCGCGTGCTCGATCGCAAGAGATGGAACTGAAAGGGGGCTTTTGCATGAACAACGAAGAAAAGAAGCAGCCGGAAGTTGTCTCCGAAGCTGCAGAAGAGACCGCCGAAAAAGCGGTTTTGGAAACCGTCGCCGAAACAGAAGCGGCAGAAAATGCCGCAGCGGAAGCACCCGCAGAGGAAAAAGCCGAAAAGGCGGCGGCAGAAAAAGAGCCGTCGTTCCTCAAAAAGCTGTTTTCCGGCAAAAAGGCGCGCAAGAGCGCCGACATGCAGCGCCGCCTGCGCCACGGGCGCACCGCGCGCGTGCTGACCGTCGTCGTGGTCGCGCTGGTGATCCTGCTGAATGTGGTCTTCCAGATCCTCGGCAACCGTTTTCCGTTCACGCTGGACCTCACCGGCGACTATACGCTGAGCGACACCAGCATCGAGCTGGCAAAATCCATCACCAAGCCGATCGACATTGTCGTTTTTGCACCGGAAGAAACCTTTTCGAACACCAGCTCCGCTGCCGCACAGAGCTATACCTACGGCTTTGAGCAGGCAGCACAGGCACTGTCGGAATTCTACAGTGCCGTCAAGCAGTATAAGAGCTATTCCGGCGGCAAGGTGAACGTCACCTATATCGACATGAACAGCGAACCCACCGCCGTCAACAACTATAAGGCATACACGACCGACACCATCGAGCGCGGCGACATCCTGTTCATCAGCGGCGACCGCTGCAAGACCGCCAGCGTCACCACCGACCTGTTCACGGCGGACTCCTCGTCCTACTACAGCACCGGTCAGTATACCTTCACCTCGACCGTCGAGCAGACGCTCGCCACCAAGATCAAATCGGTACAGGATACCACCGACCGCGTGCTGACGCTGTTCACCGGTCACACCGAGGACGACACCGTCATCAAGGGGCTGCAGCAGGTCTATAACCTCAACGGCTATGACATCGAGGAGGTCGACCTCACCAAATCCACGGAGATCAGCGAAAACACCGTGTGCGCCGTCATTCCCGCGCCGACCGTCGACTATTCAAAGGACGAGATCGAGCGCCTGCGCAAATGGCTCGCAAACGACGGCAAGGAAGGCAGAAACCTGCTTGTCTTCACCCATCCCACCGCTTCTCTCCCCAACCTCTATGAGTTCTTAGAGGTGGAATACGGCATGGAGGTCACCGACAACCTCGTTGTCGAGACCGATGCCAACCGTCTGTATGCCTACACCAGCGCCTATGCCACCTACGGCGACATCGCTTCGACCGACTTCACCAAGAACAGCGCGGGCGAAGCCAAGGCGATGACCTGGTATACCCGTCAGATCATCCCGCACTGGGAAGCCAAAACCGACACGTCCACGCAATACAGCGTCAACCTCGTGACCTTTGCGAACACGGCGCGGCTGGTCTCCACCGACCAAGCGTCGCAGTCGCAGACCCCGAAGCAGACGGAATATGACGGCACGATCGTCGGCATGGCGGTCGCCGTAAAGGAAGGCTATCAGAACACCCTTGAGGTGGACACCGTCACCCGCGTCGCCGTTTGCGGCAGCGCGTATATCCCGACGCCGAACTTCATTTCGGTGCAGACAGCGGAAAATGAAAACCTGCTGCTCGACACCATGTCCGCTCTCACCGGCGTTGTCAACTCCATCAACATTTCCTCGAAGCCGCTGGAGACGACCACCGTTTCCTTCTCCGCCACCGCACGCACCCTTGTCGGTCTCATTCTGCTGACGCTGGTGCTGCCGATCGGGCTCATCGTGACGGGCATTGTCATCTTCATGAAGAGGAGGCACTTATGAGTTTGGAACATGAGCAGGATAAGCTCTCCCCAACCGAAGAGCAGTCCGCACCCGCAGAACCCGCCGTGCCCGCAGAGGAGCCCTCTGCGGGTGCCCCCGATCCCTTTGCGGCGCTGGAAAACCCCACGGTGCGCAGCGCCGCGGATCTGACGGGCAACCGCAGGAAAAAGAAAAAAACGCTCATCTTCTCTCTTATCGCCGTTGCCGCCGCGCTGGCGGTGGTGCTGGTGTTGCTGCTGGTGGTGTTTCCCGCCAAAGAAGAGGAGACCCCCTCGACCGACACCGACACGACCGTCACCATTCTGGACAAAACGACCACCACGGTGGCTGTCGCCGTGACGTCCGCAACGCTCAAGCAAAAGGATGCCACGCTGGAATTTGTCAACAAGGACGACAGCCTGCTGCAAAAGGGCTATGAGGATCTGCCGGTGCACAGCACCAACATGAAAGCGCTTGCCGGCTCCCTCACGCTGTACAAAGCGACACAGGACATCGGCGAAAAGGATAATCTTTCCGATTTCGGCTTTGACGCGCCGTCGCTTTCCGCCACCGTCACGTTCTATGACGGCAGCAGCTATGCCTTTGAGCTCGGCAACGAAACGCCGGACGGCAAAAGCTGGTATTTCCGCGAAAAAGACAAAAATCACATCTACATTCTGGACGGCGACAGTGCCGCCGCGCTGCTGCAGGCGCCGCTTTCCTATGTCAGCACCGACGTGCTGACCACCCCGTCCACCGGCTCCGACAGCACCGACACCGATGTGGTGATGCGCAACATGTCGCTTTCCGGCTCGGTGCGCAAGGACAAGAGCTTTTCGTTCCGCCTGGTGACCTCCGGCGACAGCGACACGTTCCTCTATTATGACTACATCATCACGTCGCCCTACACCAAGGGTGCCAACTCGTCCTACACCTCGTCTCTGGAGAACTTCACCTCGCTGACCGCCGACGAAGTCATCGCCGTGCGTCCGAGCGCAGCGGATCTCAAGACCTACGGCTTTGACGATCCCACCACCGTGGCGCAGTTCACGCTTGCGGCGCGCACCACCGTCACCGGTGCGACCGACGCATCCGGCAACAGCAGCTCGACCACGACCTATAAGGATCTGGAAAAGCACACGATGAAGCTCGGCAAGAAAAACAACAACCGCTATTATGTCATGATCGACGATGTGCCGATCGTCTATGCGGTGACGTCGACCTCGCTGCCGTTTGCCGAACTGCAGTATGACGATTTTGCGGATGAGCTTCTGTTCCTTGAGGACATTGCCGAGATGGGCAGCTTCAAGCTCACCACCGAGACCGGCGAGACGGATTTTGCCCTCACGCATCATCCCGAGGAAACGGACAACGCCAAAAATCTCACCGTCACGGCGGGCGGCAAGACCTATGACACGACCGATTTCCGCTATGTCGTGCGCAATTTCATGGAGATAAAACGCTACAGCGCGCTGACCAAGAGCACCGACGGACAGCCCCTGAAGCTCACGCTCGCCATCACCCGCAGCGGTGAGAAAAAACCGATCCTCACCATCAAATTCTATGAGATGTCGAGCAATCTCTATGCCGCGGTGCTGGATAACGGCGAAAAATATCAGGTGAAGGCAAGCGAGGTCAAAAACGCCATCACCCAATATGAGAACCTTTTGAACGGTAAAACCGTCATTCACTCTTAAATTTAGCCACCTTTACAAAAAATTCAAAAAGTATTGCAATTTTTTTATGGGTATGCTATGATAAAGAAAATAATTGTAAAGGATGCGATAATCATGAAAAAGATTGCCGTCTTGACCCTTACTTTGATCCTTCTCCTCGGTGCTGTTGTCGGCACGTTTTCTGTGAGTGCCGCCACGCACACCAAGCAGGATATCGCGGATAAAGTCAGTGAGTCTGCTATCTACAAGTATATCTCCACCGATGTCAAGAATCTGATGCGCAACGTGGAGCTCACCGATGCGCAGGCGGATGCGCTGTATGACATTGCGGAGCGCTTTGTTTCTCTGAAGCTCACCGACAAGGGTGCGAGCGCCGATAAGTACACCGCCGAAGAGGTGCAGGCTGTGCTGAAGCTCGTCGACGAAGCCTGCGCGGTGCTGAACTACACCTACACGCTGACGCCTGTTGCCAATGCAAAGCATGCGGGCGACATTGAGTTCAAGGTGTTCGACGCTGCCGGCAAGCAGGTCTATGCCTACAACGGCGACGTTATCAAGAAGACCGGTGCGGATCAGACTGCTCTGTTCATCACGCTGGCGCTGTGCGGCATGGCACTGCTGGCGGGCGCTGTGGTCGTGAAGACCAAGAAAAGCGTCAAGGCATGAGCGCGCGCTCACAAAACAAAAAAGACAGTAAAACGGCAGCCAAGCAGATTCTTCTGCTTGGCTTGCCTTATCTTATGGCGTTTTTGGGGATTTTGTGCCTTTCTGTCTGTTTGTCGGTGATCATACGGGATAAGCTCGAAAACTCCTTTGTGATGGCGCTGTTCAATGCGCCGGAGCTGTCCGACACGGACACCGAAACCAAAACGCCGATCGTCATTCCCGACGGACAGCTGTCGCTTGACAATTTCCCGAAGCTCGCCTGGGGCGATCAGTTTGCCACCCTGTCGGTCGACGAGCTGCCCGACGCCACCATCAACGGCGCGCCGGTCTTTGTCGGCGACGACAACGCCATTCTGAAAAAGGGCGTCGGAAAATATTATGGATCGGATTTTTGCGGTGAGGGCGGCAAGATCGTTCTCAGCGCGCACTGCAACAAAGCGTTTTACTGTCTTGAGGACATGCAGCTCGGCTACACGGTGCGCATGCACACCGTCTACGGCGAATATGCCTATAAGGTCAGCGACATCTTCCTTTTCAACATGGACGACAACCATGTGGTGCTCGACAAAGCAGACAGCGAGCAGCTGCTTTTATACACCTGCTATCCGCGCGGGCTGGGCTTCCGCCGCCAGCGGCTTGCGGTGGTCTGCAAAAAAGTATCGGGGGCGGATTTCAAATGAAAGAGAAAACGGCGCTTTTTGTTGTCGTGCGTGTCGCCCTGACGATCCTTTTCGTCGCCGCGCTGCTCATGACGCTTGTCACCTTTGCCGTGTCCGCCATGTTCTCCGAAAAGGCGGCAAAACGCGCGCTGCAAAAGAAAGATCTCCCGACGCTTGCCGCGCAGGAAATTGCCGACAATGTGGAAGACCTGCAGGGCATCATCAATGTCGAGACCGACAAAATTCTTTCGACCGTTTCAAAAGAGACGGTCGAACGGGAGCTGACAGCCTACACCGAAGCGCTGACGGCAAAGCTGCTTTGCGGCGCGGACAAGCTGTATGCGGTACAGTTTGAATCGGCTGCGCTGCGGGAAATGGTGGACAGCGTCATCACGCCGGAGCTGTATAAGGACAATCCCGCGCAGCTGCAAAAGGACCGCGACGCCGCCTATGCCGAGATCGTCGGCGTGATCGACGGCGAGCTTGCCTTTTTCCCGCAAACGCTGCTCGACAAGGTTTTCACGCTGGTGCAGGACAACACCGGCATCACATCCGAGCGGTTCTACGGCACGGTGCGCCGCCTTTCTTCCCTGCGTTTTCCGCTGCTGCTTTTGACAGCGGCGCTGGGTACAGCATTGTTTTTCACCCGCCGTCGCGCGTGGCTTGACTCCCTGCGCTATATCGCGGGCGTCGGCTTTATCACCGGCAGCGCCGTGTTTCTGCCCGCGCTGTTTTTGCAGCGGTATACGCTGCTTGACCGTCTGAGCCTGTCCGACGGGCTTTTGCGGCGGTATATCCTGTGCCTTTTGCACCACATGCGCACCTCTCTGTTCACGACGGCGCTGTGCTGCTTCCTGTTTTTCCTGCTGTTTTTGGCGGCGATCCTGTTTTTGTGCGCAAAAAAGACGGCAAAAACTTGCAAAGCCGCCGAAAATGTGCTACCATAAAGCGATGCTGATAATAAAGGAGTTTTGACACCATGTCCGGACATTCCAAGTGGAACAATATCAAACGCAAAAAAGAAAAGACCGACGGTCAAAAAGCAAAGGTCTTCACCAAGATGGCGCGCGAGATTGCCATGGCGATCAAAGAGGGCGGCAGCGCCGACCCGAACGCCAACTCGCGCCTTAAGGACGCCATTGCCAAGGCGAAAGCCAACAACGTCCCCAACGATAACATTGACCGCGTCATCAAAAAGGCTGCCGGCGACGGCAACGCCAATACATATGAAGCGCTGCAATATGAGGGCTACGGTCCGAGCGGCATCGCCGTCATCGTCGAAACGCTGACCGACAACCGCAACCGCACCGCGGGCGAGATGCGGCACTATTTTGACAAATGCGGCGGCAACCTCGGACAGACCGGCTGTGTGTCGTTCATGTTCAACAAAAAAGGCGTTCTCGCCATTGAAGCCGAGGGACAGGACGAGGACGACGTCATGGAAAAGGCGCTTGAAGCGGGCGCATCCGATTTCAACGCCGACGGCGACGTGTTCGAGATCATCACCGAGCCGGAGGACTTCTCCGCCGTGCGCGACGACCTCGAAAAGCTGGGCTTTTCCTTTGTTTCGGCAGAGGTCGAGATGCTGCCGGATGTCTACAGCAGCATCGACGATCCCGAAGCCGCCGAGAAGATGGACAAGCTCCTCGATCTCCTCGAGGACAACGACGACGTACAGAACGTGTGGCACAACTGGGAGCGCCCCGACGAGGACTGACACTTTAACCGACACCTTATAAGAAAAGCAGTGTGACCGCACGGTCACGCTGCTTTTTGCATGTGAAAAACTTTTTGGCAGATGCTTTTCGGTGCAATTTGTGTCTCATCCTCGATGAACCGCAGCAGCTTTCGCACCTGCCGTTTTGTGAACCGGCGAACATGGGTATAGAACACTTCCCCGTCCGATAACACAAAAACCAGGATCTGCTGTGGTATCATCGTATACCGCATTTTTTCTTCGATTTTGATGTCGTCATAATCCTCAAAAAGACCGTAGCTTTTGATGCGGCTGACCGCAAAGCTCTCCCTCACAATGGTGCTGACCGTCCCGTTCTCCACCCCATAAAGCAGTCTTTGCAAAAGCGTGGCATCCTGCTTTTTAACGAATTTTTCCTTCTTCCAGACAAGCCGATCCCCGCAAACGGAAACAGAGATCGCACCGTCATGAAAAGTCCATGCTCCAAACAGGAATGCGAGGAAAAATGCGATCGGTGCATATTTGCCCTCACGCATACCGCCCTGCAGAAAATCGACAATCAGAAAAACCGTACCGGCTATATTAAACACCGTAAAAAATGCTAAAATGACAAAGACAAAATTGTGTGTGCGCATTTTCAAAGTGTGTTGCATACGCCCACCGAATGCACCCCTCGTGGTTTGCCGCTTTCCTCATCAAGACACTCTTCCTGCGGAAAAGCGACGCCCTCTTCCACGACCGCATTCCAAATGCGGATCATCGCCGCTGTATCTTTCTCTGTATATGCTCTGATCGTCATAGTTTATCCCTCGCTTTGTATGTATCCTATCACAACGCGGCAAAAAACGCAAGAAGATCCACAACGCCGGTTGTGGATCTTCTTGCGTTATGCTTCCAGACTGCGCAGATAGGTGATGCAGCGCTCCACTTCCTGCGGTCCCGTCGGGTCGAGTCCCTCGGACTCCACCACCATCAGCACGCCGTTTGCGATCGCCCAACGCCGCACCGCTTCCACCGGCGCTTTGCCGGAGCCGAGCGACTTGCCGATCACGCCCTCGTGCGGCGTGCCCTTTTTCAGATTTTCCGCCGCAGTGGGGATGCCGTCCTTCAGATGGATCACGCGAATGCGGTCCTTGAGCCTTTCGCAAAGCGCGACGGGATCCAATCCCGCATTGAACGCCCAAAAGGTGTCGATCTCCAGCTCCACCGCCGTGCGCGCGATGATCTCCTCCTCGATGACGCTGCCGTAATCCCGCTTCAGAAATTCGCCGGAATGGTTGTGATAGCCGAGCGCAATGCCGTTTTCCGCAAGCGTCTTTTGCGCCGCATTCAGCAGCGCCAGGTTTTCCTCCATCTTTTCCGCCGTCGACCAGTCCATGCCAGGGATGATGAGGTTTTTGCAGCCGATCGCCTTGTGATAGGCGATGGTTGCGGCAATGTTTTCGGGACGGATGGCGTCGCTGCCCGTGTGCGTGCCCGAACAGACAAGCCCGTTTTCATGAAGCCACTGCTTCACGTCCTCCGCCGCGTGCCCGAAGAAGCCGGCAAACTCGACATATTGATACCCCATGTCCGCCACCGTTTTCAGGCTGCCGCGCAAATCCTTTTCCGTCACATCCCGCAGACTGTACATCTGCAAACCGTATGCTGTCATAGCTTTTTTCCTTTCTTAAACACTCCGAAACCCTCTGCCGATGATCTCGTTCGAAGTGGTGATGATGATGAATGCGTGCGGGTCGATCTCGCGGATGCGGCGTCTCAGCCGTACCGCCTCGCCGCGCCGACAAACGGTGTGGAGCATCGTGCGCTCCTTATGCGTATAGCCCCCGACCACGGCACTGTCGGTCACGCCGTGGTGCATCTCCTTGATGATATATTCCCGCACCTCGGCGGCATGGTCGGTGATAACGACGAAATATTTGCAGCTGTTGATGTTCTCGATGATGCCGTCCACCAAAAACGCCTTGGAGAAAAGACCGAGGATCGAATACAGCCCCGCCTTGATGCCGAACACATAGAAAGCGCCCGCCGCAATGAGAAAATCGGTGCAAAGCAGCGCCTTGCCGACATTGAGCCGCGAATACTTTTTGAGGATCAGCGCCACGATGTCCGTGCCGCCCGACGACGCGCCGACGTTGAACGCCAGCGCCGAGCCGCAGCCGGTGAGCAAAATGGCATAGCACAGCTCCAAAAACGGCTGGTCGGTGAGCGGTGCAGACAGCGGGACAAGCCATTCACACAGCGACGTCAGCCCCGAAAACAGCAGCGAGCAATACACCGTTTTCACGCCCGTTTCACGCCCCAGCACCACAAAGCCGACAAGCAGCAGCAGGATGTTGATGAGCGAGATCCACGTGGCGGGCGACAACCGCGGGCACAGCGTGCCGAGCAGCGTACCGATACCGCTCACCCCGCCGGTGGAAAAGCCGTTCGGGATCTTGAAGAAATAGACCCCCACCGTCAACAGCACCATGCCGGCAGACATTTGCAAAAATTCACTGATCTTCTTTTTCAAGAATATTGAACCTCCATCCCCTGGTCGCGTGATTGCGCCGTGTACAACTGATAATAAGCACCCTTTTTCGCCATCAGCTCCTCATGTGTGCCCGCCTCCGCAATGCCGTGATTGGCAATGTAGAAAATGCGGTCGCAGTGCCGCACCGTGGAAAGACGGTGGGCGATGATGAACGAGGTGCGCCCGCGCAGAAGCGCCGCAATGCCCTGCTGCAGCAGACGTTCTGTTTTGGTGTCGATGGACGAGGTCGCCTCGTCCAGAATGAGAATGCGCGGATCGGACAACAGCGTGCGGGCAAACGCCAGCAGCTGTCGCTGCCCCTGAGAAAGGGTGCTGCCGCGCTCGTTGACCGCCGTCTGATAGCCGTCGGGCAGCGCCGTGATGAACCCGTGGGCACACACCGCCTTTGCGGCGGCGATCACCTCGTCGTCGGTGGCGGTGAGCCTGCCGTAGCGGATGTTGTCCATGATCGTGCCGGTGAACAGGAAGCTCTCCTGCATCATGATGCCCTGCTGTCGCCGCAGCGAAGCCAGCGTCACGTCGGCGATATCATATTGCCCGTCGAGCAGGATCGCGCCGCCGTCCAGATTATAAAACCGACTGATGAGGTTGACGACCGTGCTTTTTCCTGCACCTGTCGGCCCGACCAGCGCCACGCTTTCGCCCGCGCGGATGTCAAAGCTGACATGCGACAAAACGGGCACCCCCGGCTCATAGCCGAACTGCACATCGCGGAATGTCACGCCGCCCGCGATCGGCGGCAGCTCGACCGCCCCCGGCTTATCGTCCACCGTGACCGGCTCATCCATCGTCTCAAAAATGCGCTCAAGATAGGCAAGGTTCGTCACAAACTGGTTATACACATTCGCCAGGTTGTTGACCGGCTGCCAAAAACGGCCGACATATTGTCCCATCGCCAGCAGCACACCGAACGACACCATGCTGCCGCCGGAGAAATACACGCCGGTGACATACAGGGTGATGAACGCCAGCTGGCTGATGATCTGCGAGGAAGCGCCCACCGTCTGCTCGATATAGATGCGGCGCATCCACGTGCTGCGGCACGCTTCCAAAAGGCGGCGCAGTGTGGACATGTTTTCCTCGCCGTGTGCAAACAGCTGACTGACCCGCACGCCTTCGATGCTTTCCGCCAAAAAGGCATTATAGTTGGAGCTTTTGTTGGAATATGCCTGTGCGCGCCGCCGCTGCATGGGCTTCAAGATGAACACCACCGCGACAAAAACGGGCAGCCAGATGAGCGACACCGTCGCCAGGCGCGTATCGGTGGCAAACATGAACACGATGATGAACGCGATGTTGAAAATGTCCACGATCATGTCGACGATGCCGCCCGAGAGCACCGAGGAAACGGAGTTGACATAGTTGATAACGCGCACGAGAATTTTTCCCGCGGGACGGCTGTCATAATAGGCAAACGGCAGTCGCTGCAGATGCGCAAACAGATCCTGCCTTATGTCATAAATGATGTTTTGGCTGGCGTGCATCAGCATGCGGGAACGCACCACCGTGAGCACGGTGCTGAACAGATTGACGCCCAAAAACGCCACACACAGCCAAATGAGCAGCCGCACATCCTTTTGCGGCACGGCATCGTCCAGCGCGCGCCGCGTGATCTGCGGACCGAGCAGCGCCACGACGCCCGACAGTGCCGACAAAAGCAGCGCGCCGATCATGCGAAAGCGGTTGCGCTTCACATACCGCATCGCCCGCTTCATGTGGGCAAAATTGAACGGCACTTCCAGCTTTTCGTCCTGGTCAAAACGGTTCGGCTTCATGCACGGTCACCTCCCGTCGTGTCACAAAGGTCGTTTTGCAGCGCATAGGTCTCATAATAATACCCGCGCTTTTCGAGCAGCTCCCTGTGTGTACCGCGCTCGGCGATACGCCCGTCCTGCAGCACCAAAATGCAATCGGCGTCCTTGACCGAGGAGATGCGCTGGGCAATGATAATCTTCGTGCAGGGGAAAGGCAGCGCTTTCAGCTGCTCCTGAATGTATTTTTCCGTTTCCATGTCCAAAGCGCTTGTCGTATCGTCCAGAATGAGGATGGCAGGTCTCGCCGCCATGGCGCGCGCCAGCGCAATACGCTGCCGCTGACCGCCCGAAAGTCCGACGCCGCGCTCGCCGACCACCGTTTCATATCCCTCGGGCATCTTCACGGCAAACTCCTCCACCGCTGCGCGGCGGGCAAAATCGTGTGCCGTTTCCTCGGACATGGTGAGATCGGAAAACGCAATGTTGTTCTCGATAGAATCGGAGAAAAGGAACACCTCCTGCGTTGCCACGCCGACGGCGCGGCGCAGCGCGGACAGCTTCCACTTTTTCACGTCGCAGCCGTCCACCGTGACCGACCCGCCGGTCGCGTCATACAGCCGCGATATCAGCGAGCACAGCGTCGTTTTGCCGCTGCCGGTCGGTCCCATGACGGCAAGCGTGCTGCCCGCAGGCACGGAAAAGTCGATGTCGCTAAGCACCGTCTGCTCCCCGAAAGCAAAATCCACATGGTGAAACGCCACCTCGCCGCGCACCGTTTCGGGCGCTGTCGCGTCGGGCGCATCCACGACGGTCGGCTGCGCATAATACACTTCCATGATCTTGGTGATCGAGGAGGAACAGCGCTGCAGGTCGTCCATATACGGTCCGATGCTGCGGATGGGGTTGGTGAGGGCAAAGGACAGCGTCGTGAACATCGCCAGCTGTCCCGCCGTGATCTCCCCCGTCATGATGAAAAAGCCGCCGACAAACACCGTGATCGCCGAAATGAGCACCGCCGTGCCCTCCATGAACGGAAACACGGTGAGCCAGGTCTTGTTGATGTCCAGGTTGACCTTGCGGAATGCCTCATTTTTCTCCTGAAAACGCTCGCGTTCATAATCCTCGCGCACAAACGCTTTCACCACGCGGTTGCCCGCGATGTTCTCCTGCGCCGCCGTGTTCATGTCCGCCATGCGCTCGCGGAACAGGCGGAACTTGCCGTGCGCCCGCTTGTGATAGAGATTGGTCGCCAGCAGTATCAGCGGCACGACCAGCAACAGCAGCAGCGTCAGCTCCCAGCTGTAATACAGAAACAGCGCCAGCGCCGCACACAAAAGCGTCACGCTGTCGGTGATCTGATAACCGACCCACGCCACCACATGGCGGCAATAGTCGGTGTCGCTTTGCAGCCGCGTCATCAGATCACCGGTGCGGATGCGATCAAAAAATGCCATGTCCTGATATTGCAGCTTTTCGAAAAGACTGCCGCGCAGGCGCACCAGCATATCCTGTGACGCATTTTCAAACAGCAGCACCATGTAATAGCGCAGCGCGATGCGCACAAGCTGCACCCCCAGCATGGCGATGAGGATGGACAGAAGCGGATCGGGATTTTTCGCGACGATGACGTCGTCATAGAGCTTTGATGTCAGCCACGGATCAATGAGCTGCATCATGCTGGTGAGGATGCTGATGGCAAAGCCCAACAGCATCAGCCGTCGGTATTTCGGGCGGATATTCTGTAACAAAAACTTCATTTGCAGCATAGAGAGCCACAACCTTTCCGTAAACGGCAGGGTGGGTGCTTACCACCGCCTATTATACAGGACTTTTCAAAAAATGAAACCCTTATTTTTCCGAAAAAACCGATTTTTTTCCTGCTTTTTTCAGCGTTTTCACCAAGTCGGAAAATGAACTTTCTCTAAACACTTTGCCGTGCGCGTTGACTTTGCGCAGCAAGCGGCATTATAATAAGGTATTCTTTTGTGCGGAGGTCACGTCTATGCTGAAGCTTTGTGACATTCATAAGTCCTACACCGCCGGCGACAGCACGGTGGAAGCGCTGCGCGGCGTGTCGCTTTCTTTCCGTCGCCACGAGTTTGTGTCCATCCTCGGACCGTCCGGCTGCGGCAAGACCACTCTGCTCAACATCATCGGCGGACTCGACCGCTACACGGCGGGCGACCTCGCCGTGAACGGGCGCTCCACTGCATCCTTCAAGGACAGGGACTGGGACACCTATCGCAACCACACGATAGGCTTTGTGTTCCAAAGCTATAATCTCATTCCGCACCAGTCGGTGCTGTCAAACGTCGAGCTGGCACTGACGCTCTCCGGCGTTTCCCGTGCCGAACGGCGCCGCCGCGCGACCGAGGCGCTCGAAAAGGTCGGGCTTGCCGACCAGCTGCACAAAAAGCCGAACCAGATGTCGGGCGGTCAGATGCAGCGCGTCGCCATCGCCAGAGCGCTGGTGAACGATCCCGAAATCCTTTTGGCGGACGAGCCGACGGGTGCGCTCGACTCCGCGACCAGCGTGCAGATCATGGAAATTCTCAAGGAAATCTCCGCGGACAAGCTTATCATCATGGTGACCCACAACCCCGAGCTTGCCGAGCGGTATTCCTCCCGCATCGTGCGCCTTTTGGACGGGCAGGTTGTGGACGACACCGACCCCTACATCGAAGAAGCCGCCCCCGCCGCGCCCCCGCCGAAAAAGGGACGCAAAAAGCACACCTCGATGTCGTTTTTCACGGCGCTGTCCCTGTCCACCAACAATCTGATGACGAAAAAGGCGCGCACCCTGCTCACCTCCTTTGCGGGCAGCATCGGCATCATCGGCATCGCGCTGATCTTAGCGCTCTCCAGCGGCATCAACGCCTATATCAATTCCGTGCAGGAGGACACCCTTTCCTCCTATCCGTTGACGCTTGAAGCGGAAAATGTCGATCTTTCCTCGCTCATCACGACGCTCACGGGCGTGGGCAACAGCGATGCGACGCACGAAAAGGATGCTGTCTATGCCAACGCCGTGATGTATAAGCTCATGAACAGCATGAACACGGTCGAGACCAGCGAAAACGACCTTGCCGCCTTCAAGACCTATCTTGAGACCGACGGCAACGCCGTTGCCGCCCACGCCACCGCCATTCAGTATAGCTACGGGGCTGCCCCCGCCGTCTATGCCAAGGATCCGAACGGTGAGATCGTGCGGGCAGACATCACCGACATGATGCAGCGCCTGCGCGGCGATACGGGCAGCACGACAGATACGGAGATGCAAAACCCCTTTGCCGCCGCCATGCCGTCCGGCTCGGGCATGCAGCTTTTCGAGGAATTGCTCACCGACAGCGACGGAAAATCGCTGCACCCGCTTTTGTCCTCACAGTATGACCTTGTCTACGGTCGCTGGCCGGAGAACTACGACGAGCTGGTGCTGGTGGTGGACGAAAACAACGAGGTGCAGGATGTCAGCCTGTATGCGCTGGGACTGAAGACCACCGAGGAGCTCAAGGACCTCATGAAAAACGAGGGCGACAACAAAGCCGCCGAGGAGCAGAAATGGACCTATGACGACATCTGCAGCCGTACGTTTTCCATGGTGCTGCCCGCCGACTGCTGGCAGTATGACAAGGAAAGCGGCAAATATGTCGATCTGACCGCCACCGCCGCCGGGCGTGGCTATCTCTATGACAACGGGCTGACGCTCAAAATCGCGGGCATCATCCGCCCGAACCCCGACGCGACCGCGTCCATGCTCACCGGCAGCATCGGCTACACCGCCGCGCTCACCGACTATATCGCCGAAAAAAGCGCCGCGTCCCCTGCGCTTGCGGCGCAGCTTGCCGACCGCGACACCGACGTGTTCACCGGACTGCCGTTCAAGACCGACAGCACGACCGAGCCGACCGCCGCCGAAAAGGCGGCAGCGTTCAAGGACTATGCCGCCGCGCTGCAAACAGCGGAAAAAGTGACGCTCTACGGCAAGATCGCCGCCACCCCCACCGCCGCCTATCTGAAAACGACGGTGGATGCCGCCATGAAGGACATGACCCGCGACAAGATCGAAGCCGCCATGGCGGACGGCTATTCCGCGGAAATGGGCGTCAGCGCGGACACGGTGCGCGACTATGTCAAGGGGCTTTCCGACGACGAGCTTTTTGCCTATGTGCGGGATATGCTCGAAAAACAGATCACATCCGAATATGCCGCCGCTGCCGCAAAGCGGCTTGAAACCGTTCCCCCGGCGCAGCTTGCCGCCATGCTGGACGCGGCACTGCCCACCTATGATGCCGACACGCTCGTTGCCTATTATGACGCTTTCATGCCGCCCACCGTCTCGGATGCGACACTTTCGGACAACCTCAAAACGCTCGGCTATATCGATAAAAGCACCCCCACCGCCATCAACATCTATGCATCGACCTTTGCGGACAAGGACGCCATCGCCGACGCCATCACTGCCTATAACGACAGCGTCGCAGAGGAAAAGAAGATCAGCTACACCGACTATGTCGCCCTCATGATGTCCTCGATCACCACCATCATCAGCGCCATTTCCTATGTGCTCATCGCCTTTGTCGCAATCTCGCTGGTGGTATCGTCCATCATGATCGGGATCATCACCTATATCTCGGTGCTCGAACGCACAAAGGAGATCGGTGTTCTGCGTGCCATCGGCGCATCCAAGCGAGACATCTCGCGTGTTTTCAACGCCGAAACGCTCATCGTCGGCTTTGCTGCAGGCGCGATCGGCATCGGCATCACCCTGCTTTTGTGCATCCCCATCAACGCCGTCATCCGCTCGCTGACCGGCATTGCCGGCATCGGCGCGGCGCTGCCGTGGCAGGGCGGCGTCATTCTGGTGGCGATCAGCATGTTCCTCACATTCATCGCGGGGCTCATTCCCGCGCGCGTCGCCGCGAAAAAAGATCCCGTTGTCGCCCTGCGTTCCGAATAAGCGCTTCGCGGCACACCGACCCGGCAAGAAAGAAAAAGAGACCGCATTCCTTACCGATCGACGGCAGGGGGTGCGGTCTTTTTATGTCATATTTTTCGCGGAGTTCGCCACTCTGTTGCAGCAGCATCAAAAAACGCATCGGCAAGGCTTTTTTTGCGGCGCTTGCACGCCGTACACCTGTTTTTGACTGCGCAGCGTCAAAGCCCGACGGCAGCGAGCTTATCCATATTCTGCCGTTTCAGTTCCAATGAGGAGTGGACATAGCGCTCCAGCGTGATCGTGGTGGACGCATGCCCCAAAATCTCGGACAGCGATTTGATCTCAAACCCCACCTCCACCGCGCGGGTGGCAAATGTGTGCCGCAGCGTGTGGCAGTGGACGCCCTGCAGCCCGCAGGCGCGGACATATTTTTCGATGCGATATTGCAGCGCGCGCGGCTCCATATAGGCGGCGCTGCCCGTGAGGACATATGCCGACGGCGCTTCCTGCATCTGCAAACAAAGGGCGGCGGTCTGCGCCGTCAGCGGAATGATGCGCGCCGATGCTCCGCTTTTCGGCGCGCCGATTACAACGCGGGTGTGCCCCTTTTCCGCTGCACCGTTTTCCTGCAGACGCTGCAGTGTGGCGGCGACGCGGACCGTCCGCTCCGCAACACAGATGTTTTCCCATTTGAGCGCACACAGCTCCCCGATGCGCATGCCCGTGAACAGTGCGAGCAGCAGCCCGAATTTGCAGGGCGTGATATCAGCGGAAAGATAGGCAACAAAGCGCGCCTGCTCTTCGCGGGTGAGCACGCGCATTTCCCGTTTTTCCTCTTTGGGGTAGTGAATCTCGACACGCGGCAGCGCCTGTGTGACGCAGCCTGCCGTGTATTTCAGAATGCCGTGCAGCGTCACCAGAATGTCGTGCACCGTTTTCGGGGACAGGGATGCCAGCAATTCCTGGGAAAAGGCATCCACGGCGGCGGTGGTGATGTCCTGCGGCAGATACCTGCCGAGGTGCGGCTTGATGTGCTTTTCCAGCACGGCGGCATATTTGCTGTAGGTGGAAACGCGCACCTGCGTTTTGCGCACCGCCAGCCACGCATCGCAGAAAAAGGAAAAGTGCTGTGCGGTTTTTGTCTGCGGCAGCGGCTCTCCCGCCGCGACCGCCGCCTTGCACACCGTCACCTTTTCCTTTGCCTCACGATAGGTTCTGCCGTAGCAAAAGCCATAGCGGATCTTTCCCGTCTCCTCGTGACCGCGGATATACCGCGCTTCCCAGCGACCGTCCTTTCTTTTGAAAATGTTTTCTCCCTTTGCCATATACATTCCTCCGTTTCTTATGATTTATGACTGCGCTTGTGACTGCGCAGAGGGGACAAAAGACGGGAAAACCGCATAAAACGTTCCTTTTGCACTTGCAAAAATGCGGTTTTTTCCAAAAATTCGGGCAAGTTGTGATTTTTCTGTTGCATTTTCCATGCGATTGTGGTATAAATACAGTAGGCAATGTGTGTACAGAAGTCTCACAGAGTGGCGAACTCCGCGAAGCGGAAAAGCC
>URNF01000002.1 GCA_900549155.1 uncultured Oscillospiraceae bacterium
GGGACTTTCATGCGACTTTCTCATGTGATTTGCGGCATCGTAGCTGTAAAGAGCTGCGGCGCGCTTTGCCTTTATATCGGTGTTCATTCTGACAGCCGATGACTGTATGGGCTGACCGCCGCCGTTTACACAGCCGCCGGGGCAGCACATGATCTCGACAAACGTCCACGGCGCCGTGCCGTCTTTGATCTTGCTCATGACATGGTTGGCAGCCGTCAGACCGCTGGCGACCGCGACCTTGACCTCAAGACCCGCGATGTTGTAGGTCGCCTCCTTGAGGCCTTCCATGCCGCGCACCTCGGTGAAGTCCACAGAGCCGTTGTCCTTGCCGGTGAGCACGTCGTTTGCCGTGCGCAGTGCCGCTTCCATAACGCCGCCGGTCGCGCCGAAGATGACGGCAGCGCCGGTATCTGCACCGAGCGGCATATCGAACTCTTCATCCGGCAGAGCGGTGAAGTTCAGACCCGCGCGGCGGATCATGCGGGCAAGCTCACGGGTGGTGATGGAGATGTCCACATCCGGCACACCGGCTGCGTCCTCATCCTCACGGGTGATCTCAAATTTCTTCGCGGTGCAGGGCATGACCGAAACGGAAACGATGTTTCTGGGGTCAATGCCGTTTTTCTCCGCATAGTAGGTCTTGAGAATAGCGCCGAACATCTGCTGCGGGGATTTGCAGGTGGAGAGATTGGCGAGCTGATCGGGATAATACAGCTCCGCAAACTTCACCCATCCGGGCGAGCAGGACGTGATCATCGGCAGCACACCGCCGTTTTTCACGCGGTCGACAAGCTCGGTCGCCTCTTCGACGATCGTCATGTCGGCGGCAAAGTCGGTGTCAAACACCTTGTCAAAGCCCAGTCTGCGCAGCGCGGCAACCATCTTGCCCTCGCAGGGTGTGCCGATCGGCAGACCGAATTCCTCGCCGATCGCCGCACGGACGGCGGGAGCGGTCTGGACGAGCACGATCTTGTCCGGATCGGACAGCGCTTCGAACACCTCGGCGGTGTTGTCCTTTTCACGCAGAGCGCCCGTCGGGCAGACATTGATGCACTGACCGCAGGAGACGCAGGGCACGTCGCCGAGCGGCTTTTCGAACGCACAGGCGATGTGGGTGTCGATGCCGCGATCGTTCGCACCGATGACCGACACGAACTGCTGCTGGCAGGCAGCGACGCAGCGGCGGCACAGGATGCACTTGTTGTTGTCGCGGATCATGTGCGGGGCGGACTCGTCGAGCGCATATTCCGGATGGAAGCCGTCATATTTGCCGTCGTCCTCCACACCGTAGTCAAGGCACATTTTCTGCAGCTCACAGTTGGTGGAGCGCACGCAGGAAAGGCACTTTTTCTCATGCGTGGAAAGGATCAGCTCCAGCGTCGTCTTGCGGGCGGCGCGCACCTTGTCGGTGTTGGTCTGAATTTCCATGCCTTCGTTCACGGGATAGACGCAGGCGGTCACAAGACCGCGCGCGCCGGTCGCTTCGACAACGCAGATACGGCAGGCGCCGATCTCGTTCATATCCTTCAAATAGCACAGCGTGGGGATCTCCACACCGGCAGCGTGAGCCGCTTCCAGAATGGTGGAGCCCTTCGGCACGCTGACGGCAATGCCGTTCACTTTAACATTAACCATATCCATGACAGCACACTCCTTTCTTAACCTTTTTTGATCGCACCGAAGTTGCAGTTCGCCATACAGGCGCCGCACTTGATACATTTATCCTGATGGATGACGTGCGGCTGCTTGACAGCACCGGAGATCGCCCCCACCGGGCAGTTACGGGCACACTTGGTGCAGCCCTTACATTTGTCTGCCTCAATGGTGAATTGCAGCAGATCCTTGCAGACGCCGGCGGGACATTTCTTGTCCACCACGTGTGCAATGTACTCGTCGCGGAAGAATTTCAGCGTGGACAGCACGGGGTTGGGCGCCGTCTGACCGAGGCCGCACAGCGAGTTGTTCTTGATGTAGTAGCACAGCTCTTCCAGCTCGTCGATGTCTTGGAGCGTGCCGTTGCCCTTGGTGATCTTGTCGAGCTTTTCGAGCAGACGCTTTGTGCCGACACGGCAGGGCGTGCACTTGCCGCAGGACTCGTCAACGGTGAATTCGAGGAAGAATTTCGCCATGTCCACCATACAGGTGTCTTCGTCCATGACGATGAGGCCGCCCGAACCCATCATACAGCCGATGGCGATGAGGTTGTCATAGTCCACGGGCGTGTCGATGAGAGAAGCGGGGATACAGCCGCCGGAAGGACCGCCGGTCTGCGCCGCCTTGAACTTTTTGCCGTTCGGGATGCCGCCGCCGATGTCCTCGATGATCTCGCGCAGCGTCGTGCCCATCGGGATTTCAACAAGGCCGGTGTGTTTGATCTTGCCGCCCAGAGCGAAAACCTTGGTGCCCTTGGATTTCTCCGTGCCCATGGATGCAAACCACTCGGCGCCGCGCAGAATGATCTGCGGCACGTTGGCAAAGGTCTCCACGTTGTTTTCAACGGTCGGGGACTGATACAGACCCTTGACTGCCGGATACGGCGGACGCGGACGCGGCTCACCGCGGTTGCCCTCGATAGAGGTCATGAGCGCGGTCTCCTCGCCGCACACGAACGCGCCTGCGCCCAGACGGATGTGCAGGTCGAAGTCAAAGCCGGAGTTGAAGATGTTTTTGCCGAGCAGCCCGTATTCGCGCGCCTGCTCAATGGCGATCTGCAGACGGGCAACGGCAATCGGATACTCCGCACGGACATAGACATAGCCCTCGGTCGCGCCGATGGCATAGCCCGCAATCGCCATGGCTTCAATGACGGTGTGCGGATCGCCCTCAAGAACGGAGCGGTCCATGAACGCGCCGGGGTCGCCCTCGTCGGCGTTACAGACGACATACTTCTGCGGCGCCTTGTTCGGCGCGGTCAGCGCCCACTTTCTGCCGGTCGGGAAGCCGCCGCCGCCTCTGCCGCGCAGACCGGAGTCGGTGATCACCTTGATGACGTCCTCGGGCGTCATTTCGGTCAGCACCTTGCCCAAAGCGGCATAGCCGTCCATGGCGATGTATTCGTCGATGTTTTCGGGGTTGATCACACCGCAGTTGCGCAGAACGACGCGGTTCTGTGTCTTATAGAACGCGGTGTCGTTGAGGGAAACGTTGCCCTCAACGGGTTCGTCGGAGCCGGTGTCGTTATAGACAAGGCGCTCGACGATTCTGCCTTTGAGCAGATGCTCGGACACGATCTCCGCCACATCGTTTGCCGTCACGCGGCTGTAGAACGTGCCGTCGGGATGGATGATGACGACCGGGCCGAGTGCGCACAGACCGAAGCAGCCGGTCTGCACGATCTTGATCTCTTCGGTAAGCCCGTTTTTCTCGATGGCGTCGGCGAACGCCTTCTGGATTGCTTTACTGCCTGAGGAGGTACAGCCGGTACCGCCGCAGATCAGCACATGAGTACGAATCATAGTGTTTACCTCCTCGTTTTAAGCCTGCTCATTACCGATCGTGTATTCCGCGACCGGCTTGCCGCCTTTTAAGTGCTCCTCAACGACGCGCGCGACCTTGTCGGCGGTCATCTTGACATAGGTTACCTTGTCCTTGCCTGCTTCAAATACCTCAACGATCGGTTCATACTGGCAAAGACCGATGCAGCCGGTCTGGGTGACCGTGATGCTGCCGGCAAGACCCGCAGCGTTCACGCCCTCGACAAACGCGTTCAGCACCGGACGCGCGCCGGCGGCAATGCCGCAGGTCGCCATGCCGACCACCACGCGCTTTTCGCCGGAATCGCTGCGCAGCGCGACCTTGTCATGCATCTTATCACGAATTGCCTGAAGTTCTGCTAAGGTTTTCATAGGAATTCTTCCCTTCGTAAGAATTTACTGATTTATAGACTGGTATTGCTCGCGCAAATAGCCCTCAATCCATTTGAGTACCTCATAGGTGTCAAGCGGCACATCACCCAAAACCGTGCGCAGCTGCCGCGTATCCAGCGTGACAGTCCCCGCGTCGGTGCGGTGGGAGAAGGCAAGCTCTTGTTGCGGATGCCCCTGGATCAGGGTCACCAGCGTTGCGGTCACATCGCCGAGAGGCATACAGTCGATGTGATCGGTGTGAAAGGTGGCGCGCACGGTCGTGCCGTGATCCTCGGGGCACTGCGCCGCCGTGCGGGATGTGATGGTGAGCGTTCCGCCGGTCTGCTCCGCTTCCAGCTTCAGAAGCGGCAGCCCCAGCCCCACCTTGCGGGTGGTGCGTGTGGTATAAAACGGATCGGTCACCCGACGGACGGTCTCGGCATCCATGCCGCAGCCGTCGTCCGTGATCTCCAGCGTCAGCACGTTGCCCGTCTGTGTCAGCGACACGGTGACAAGCGTCGCACCCGCTTTCACGGAGTTTTCCGCAATGTCGAGAATGTTGAGCGAAAGCTCCTTCATCGGTCTCCCTCCCGCAAGCGTTCGATAAGCCGTTTCGCCGGATCGCCGTCGGCAAGCGCGATGGTGTGCGCCTTGTCGCGGACGTCCCACAGATAGTGTGCGTCCGAGCTGACGATCACCGTTTGCGGCAGGGTCATGCTCGCCCGCAGCGCCTGCTCCTTTTCGCCGTCGTGCAGCTCGATGCAGGAAAACTGCGGCGTGTCCGGCAGCATGCCGAGCACGGCGAGAATGCCGTTTGCCTCGCGGTCGATGTGCGCGGGATAGCACACACCGTGATATTTTTCCGCCAGCGGCACGCTTTCGTCGAGCGAAACGGTCGTTGCGTTGGAAAGCAGATGCTCCTCAAAGCCGAGAATGTTGTCGGCAGCGTCGACAAGCAGCTGTTCCCCGAAAATGTCGGGACGGTTTTTGATCCGCACCCGCCGCGCGGCGATCTCCTCGTCGAATGCCAGCGCGTCCGCAAGCGTCGGGAACAGACAGACCATGTGGATGTCCTCCGCCGTGGTCAGCTCCATCCCCGCAACGGGGATGATGCCCATTTCCGCTGCCGCATCAAAAAACGCCTTGCAGTTGCGACAGGTGTTGTGATCGGTCAGCGCCATCAGCTGCAGCCCCGCCAGCTTGCCGACACCCGCCAGGTTGTGCGGCGTGTTGTCGTTGTCGGCACAGGGGGACAGACAGGAGTGGATGTGCAGATCGTAATAATAGCGGCTCATGAAAGTGCCGCGTGCAGGCGCAGCGCGGTTTCATAGGCGCTGTGGGCGCTCAAAAGCACGTTGACGCCCTTTTCGGCGGCAAGCGCCGCCATGCCCTCGTCCGGCTGCACGCCCTCCGCCAGCACCACACAGGCGGCGTCACACAGCGCCGCCACCGCCGGTACATTGCGGTTGGACATAATGGTGATCCAAACATTGCCCTCGCGGGCACGTCCCATCACCCAGCTTAAAAGATCGCCGATATACACGCCGTCGGCGACGCGCTCCGGCTGCGGCAGCGCCGCAGCGGAAAATCCCGTCAGAGCCGCGATCTCACGCACCGTCATGGGCATTCTCCTCTTTCTTTGTTTTCAAAAGCGCACAGCCGTCCTTTGCTGCTCTGCCGCACACCACGTCCTCCGCAAAAGCACGGCAGGTGGGCGCGCCGCAGGCGCCGCAGTCGATGCCGGGAAGCGTCCCCCTGAGCGTCTGAATGTCCGACAGCATCCGCATGGACTGCGCCATGCTGTCCGCCAGCTGGGAGATCGGCTGATATTCCGGCATTTCCTCAAAGAAATAGTCGGCGGGAATATACTGTTCGTCGGGTCGCAGCAGATTTTGCGACACCGGCAGATACCGCCGCAGCGTTTGCATACGCGCCTTGGCGATGAAAGGATCCTGAATGTTCAGCACACCGCCGACGCAGCCGCCCGTGCAGGCGTTGAGCTCGATGAACTCCAGCGGCGGGATGTTGCCGTTTTCGATCTGATCGAGCACGTGGATGATGTGCTCGATGCCGTCCGCCGCCAGATAGCGGTCGTTGAACAGCGCCGTTGCCTCACCGCCCGTGGTCGCCCAGCCGATGCCGATCATGCCCGAGCCGGAAAGCGTGGTCTCCGGCAGGGTGTGGGACATGGCACCGATCAGCTCAAAATAGATGTCGCTGACCGAAACGACCGCGTCCACCTGACTTTTGTAGCCCGCAAAGCCGTTTTTCACATAGCTTGCCTTGGCGGGGCACGGTGAAATGAAGCAAACGCCGATGTCGTCGGGGGCAAGCTCCGGATGCTGCTTTTGCGCCCGTTCGCGGGCAAGCCTTGCCGCGATCTCCATCGGGGGCAGCATCTGCAAAAGGTTTTCCTTCAGCGACGGAAATCGCAAAGCGATGAGCCGCAGCACAACGGGACACGCGGAGCTGATGATCGGCTTCTTGATCCCCTCGGTGTTCAGATACAGGCGGGTATAGGCGGAGACAAGCTCCGCTGCCTGCGCCACCTCATACACATCGTCAAACCCGATGTGCAAAAGCCCGCCGAGAACACAGTCCACATCGTCGAGATTGTCAAACTGCCCATACAGAGCAGGTGCGGGAAGTGCGATCTTCCATTTGAAGCGCTGCATATCCGCCAGCTTATTGCACACCGCACGCTTTGCCTTTTGCGGACAGGTGCGGATGCATTCGCCGCAGTCGATGCAGCGTGTTTCCTTAATGACGGCGTGCCCGTCCCGCACACGGATCGCCTCGGTCGGGCAATGACGGATGCAGGTGGTGCAGCCGGTGCACTTCTCGGCGTCTAAGAACACGGAATGTGCGTATGTATGCATAAACAGCCCTCCGTCCGTGCGGGGCACCTTATGCGGTGGGAATGTCCACGCGCATCAGAATGCGGGTGCCTTCCCCGACACGGGATCGGATCTCCATATGATCCGTATAGCGTTTCATATTGGGTAACCCCATACCGGCGCCGAAGCCCAAAGAGCGAACCGCGTCCGGTGCGGTGGAAAAGCCTGCCTGCATCGCCTGTTCGATGTCCGCGATGCCGGGGCCGTGGTCCGAAAGGTCGATCTCGATCTTGTCCTCAGCCACCCGCACCTCGGCGATGCCGCCGCCCGCGTGAATGACCATGTTGATCTCGCCCTCGTACATGGCGATGGAAACGCGCCGGATGATCTCCGGCGGCAGTCCCAGCTGGCGCAGGTTTTTCTTGACCTGCACCGACGCCTGCCCCGCGGAAGTGAAATCCTCTCCGCCCACGTCAAAACGGAAAGTCAAAACCTCAGCCATTTTGCCGCCTTGCGGTCTTGTTGCCGACAAGACCGTTGCTGTAGAGAATACCGCACGCTTCGTACATCCGCTTGTCGGTCGCCATCAGCACAATGCCGGCGTCCTGCGCGAGACGGATCATTTCCTCCGTCGGGCGCTTTTCCCGCACGAAAACGATGCAGATCATGTCCATCATTTCCGCCGTGCGGATGACCTGTGCGTTGACAAGGCCGGTGAGCAACACCGCCTGGTCCTTCACATATGCCAGAACGTCGCTCATCATGTCGCTGCCGCAGGCGGAATAGACGTGGTCGCCCAGGCGCTCCTCGCAGACAAGCACATCGGCTTGCAAAAGCTCTTTAATGGTACTGATCTTCATAGTCGGCCCTCTTTGGACGCGTTATGCGCCGTATTTTTTCAGAATGTCCGGCACATCGTCCGCAGTCAGTCTGCCGAACACCTCATCGTTGACGGTGAGAACCGGCGCAAGACCGCAAGCGCCGATGCAGCGGCAGGCGGTGAGGGAAAATCTGCCGTCGGGGGTGCATTCGTCCGCGCCGATGCCGAGAATTTCCTGAATTTTGTTGAACACATCGCCGGAGCCCTTGACATAGCACGCTGTGCCGAGGCAGACCGAGATGTTGTAGTTGCCCTTCGGGGACAGCGCAAACTGCGCATAGAAGGTCGCAACTCCATAGACCTTTTCGAGCGGCACACCCATGCCGTCCGCGATCATCTGCTGTACCTCGATGGGGAGATACCCGTAGATGCCCTGCGCCTCCTGCATGACGCCCATCAGCCGACTCTTGTCGTGCTTGTTGGCATCAATGACCTTTTTGAGTGCCTCTGCCTGTGCAGCGGTACCCTTGAAGGGCAGATTGCTGATTTTTTTCTGCATATTGCCTTTCCTCCTTGAAATGTATTGTATCTTTCGCATAACGGATATGCGAAAAATACATACCGTTCTCATTATAGCAAAGAGTTTTCAAAAATACCAGTGCTAAATTGTATTTTTTCGCGATTTATAAAGAAAAAAAGCAGTGCTTTTGACACTGCTTTCCCATTTGGGACAAAATTATGATACATCTTTATGCATTTCGCTCCTTGAGCGCGCGTTCCGCTTCCCGTTTCATGTCCCGACGGGCGGCGTCCTCGCGCTTGTCATAGAGCTTTTTGCCGCGGCAAAGCCCGACCTGCACCTTCATGAGCGAGCCCTTGCGATAGAGCGACAGCGGAATGAGCGTCAGCCCCTTCTGCTTTGACAGTCCATAGAGCCGCAGAATTTCCCGCTTGTGCAGCAAAAGCCGCCGCACGCGCAGCGGGTCGCGGTTGAAAATGTTGCCGTGGTCATAGGGGGAGATGTGCATACCGTTTATGAACATTTCCCCCTCGACGACGCTGCACCAGGCGTCCTTCAGGTTGACACCGCCCGCGCGGATGGCTTTCACCTCTGTGCCGCACAGCTCGATGCCTGCCTCGATGCTTTCCTCGACAAAATATTCATGATATGCCTTTTTGTTGGCGGCAACGGTTTGTGTCGTTTGTTGCTTCATGGCGGTTCTCCTTACAGCTCCGAGCGCCCCTCAAGCGAGCGGCGCAGCGTGACCTCGTCCGCATATTCCAGATCGCCGCCCACGGGGATGCCGTAGGCAAGGCGGGTGACCCTGATGGGAAAGGGCTTCAAAAGCCGTGCGATATACATGGCGGTCGCTTCCCCCTCAACGGTGGGATTGGTCGCCATGACGACCTCCTTGACCTGCTCGTCGGTGAGACGGGTGAGCAGCGGACGGATGCGGATGTCGTCGGGACCGATGCCGTCCATGGGCGAGATCGTGCCGTGCAGCACATGATACAGCCCGTGATATTCCCTTGTGCGCTCCAGCGCCGCGACGTCGCGCGGGTCTTCCACCACGCAGATGACCGAGCGGTCGCGGTCCGCCGCCGCGCAAACGGGGCAAAGTTCCTTGTCGGTCAGGTTGCAGCAAACGCTGCATTCGTGGATGCTCTCGCGCGCCTCGCGGATGGCGGAGACGAACGCCGCCGCCTTGTCCTCCGGCTGACGCAGCAGGAAAAAGGCAAGCCGTCCGGCGGACTTGTGTCCGATGCCGGGCAGCGTTTCCAGCTGCTCCACCAGCCGTTCAAGCGGCGCTACCGTATATCCCATACCGTACCTCAGAACAGCCCCGGCACGTTCATGCCGCCCGCGATGCGGGACATCTGCTGTTCGGCGTCCTCGCTTGCCTTGCGGTTTGCCTCGTTGACGGCGGCAATGACCAGATCGGCGAGCATCTCGGCGTCGTCGGGATCAATGACCTCCGGCTCGATTTTGAGTGCGGTGATCTCATGCTTGCCGTTCACGGTCGCTTCCACCGCGCCGCCGCCCGCCGTGGCGGTATAGACGGACGCCTGCAGCTCCTCCTGCTTCGCGGCAGCCTCTTCCTGCATCTTCTGTGCCTGGCGGATCATGCTTTGCAGGTTGCCCGGGCCGCCGCCCATTCCCTGCGGTAATCTTGCTTTCATACTGTATATCCCCTTTTTAGGTTTGTATATCCACGCCGCGTTCCCGATTTTGACGGATGAAGGCGGCAAGCGGATCGTTCGGCGCGTCCGCCGACGGTTTTTTCTTGATACCGATGCGATAGGTATTCCCCGTGATCTGCTTGATGGTGTTCACGAGAATTTGCTTGTTGCCGTCACGGGTGACAAGCGTGCGGAACATGTCGTTGTCGGTGCAGACCAGCACGATGTCGCCGCGCAGCAACGCCGTCGAGCCGACCAGCACGCCGCAAAGCGGGGGACAGGTCGTTCCCAGCGCTTCCACCACCTCGCCCCATGCAGCAAACGGCACTTCCTCGCCATCCGCCGCCGGTGCGATCGGTGCCGCCGGTGGGACCGGTGCCGCCGGCGCGACCGGTGCTACCGGTGTAGGTGTGGGCGTGGGGACAGGCTCTTGCATCGGCGCTGTCACCGGTTGTGTCTCGGGCACTGCCTGTGCGACCGGTGCGACCGGCACGGCAGGCGTCGCCTGTGCGACCGGCGCGGGGGGCGCACCCTTTTCAAGCGCCGCTACACGGCGGGTGAGCGCGGCAAGGTCGCCGGACAATTCCGGACGACACAGCCGCAAAACCGCCATCTCCATTTCCACGCGGCGGGACACGCCACCGCGCAGACGGTCCAGCGTTTCCTGTAGCACCGCCAGGTGATGCAGCACCGTCGCCATATCGGTGGCGGCTGCCGCCGTTTTCAGCTGTTCCAATTCCTCGGAGGAGACAACGACAAGCGCCGTCGGATCCTTGACGGTCTTGACGATCATGATGTCGCGGCAATGCTCCACCCATTCGGCACACAGCCGTTCCATGTCCTTTGAACCGCGATACAGCGTGTCGATGACGGCAAGCGCTTTCGCGGTGTCGCCTGCGGCGACTGCTGCAGACAGCTCGAAAATGTGCGACCGTCCCGCCAGTCCCGCAGCGGCGGTCACCACCTCGGCGGTCACCTCGCGGGAATGGGAAACACACTGATCCAGCAAAGAAAGCGCGTCCCGCATCGCACCGTCGGACAGCCGCGCCAAAAGCAACGCCGCGTCGTCGGTGACGGAAAAGCCCTCTTTTTCCGCCACAAAGCGGATGCGCGCCGCGATGTCGGCGGGGGTGATGCGGGTGAAATCAAACCGCTGACAGCGGGATAGGATCGTTGCGGGCAGCTTGTGCACCTCGGTGGTCGCCAGCACAAAAATAACGTGTGCAGGCGGCTCCTCCAGCGTTTTGAGCAGCGCGTTGAATGCGCCTGCGGACAGCATGTGCACCTCATCGATGATATACACACGGTATTTCGCGGCGGCGGGGGTGAAGTTCACCTCTTCCCGCAGCTCGCGGATGCTGTCAACGCCGTTGTTGGACGCTGCGTCGATCTCCACGACGTCCAAGATCGAGCCGTCGTCGATGCCGCGGCAGATCTCACACTCGTTGCAGGGATCGCCGTCAACGGGGGACAGACAGTTGACCGCCTTGGCAAGGATTTTGGCACAGGTGGTCTTGCCCGTGCCGCGACAGCCGGTGAACAGATAGGCGTGCGCCGGTGTGCCGTTTTTGATCTCGTTTCTCAGCGCGGCAGTCACCGTTTCCTGTCCGCAGACATCGGAAAAGGTCTGCGGGCGATATTTGCGATACAGCACCTGATACAAGGCTGTCACCTCTTTGCAAAAAAATACCGTAGGCACTCCGGCATACGGACGGACAGGCGGACTGCGGCGCACGGAGACAGCCGCTTAATGCTGCTCGGTTCCCCGCCTGACATGGTTCACAGCGCACCGTCGCGCAGGACCCATCCGTCCGTATGCCGGAATGTATACGGCATCTATTATTATATGTGCATGGCGGCAAAAAGTCAAGGGCGGCGGCAAAAAAATAAGGCTGCGCAAAGCGCAGCCTTACAATTTGTCCTTACGCGTTCGCTTTTTTAGCGAGGGCGGACTTTTTCCTTGCAGCCGTATTCTTGTGCAGGAGACCCTTCGCAGCAGCCTGATCGATCTTCTTGACGGCGGCTTTCAAGGCTTCTTCCTTGTTCTCACCGGCAACGATGGCGGCGTTCGCGTTCTTGATCTCGGTTCTCAGAGCGGAGCGGGCAGCTTTATTGCGGGCGGCCTTCACCGCATTGACCTTCACGCGCTTCTTGGCGGATTTAATATTGGGCATGGTCACACCTCCTAAACAGCAAATTCAAATCACGCACACAATATAGTAGCACCCTTTTTCAAAAAAAGCAACTGTTTTTTTCGGAATATCCCGATTTTTTTCACGGATACTAAGAAAAACGAGAAAAAAGAGGGATAGCTATGCAGCTGCGCACCGATCTGGCGCTGGAAGCGGTCGCCATGGCGGGGGAAACGCTCGGCGACAACGACCGCACGCTTTCCGAACACGAAGAGGCGGGCGTCACCGTCACCCGTCTCACGGTCAAAAGCGAAAGGGCGGCGGAGGTGTATGATAAGCCGTGCGGGGAATATGTGACGCTTTCCCTGCCGCCGCTTACGGACGACGAGAAAAAGCTGCTCGAGGCGGCAACGCTGGCAGCAGCGGAGATCCGCCGCTTTTTGCCGCAGGACGGCACGGTGCTGACGGTGGGACTGGGCAACCGCGCCATCACGCCCGATGCGCTCGGCCCGCGCGCAGCGGACATGGTGCTTGCCACCCGCCACATACGCGGCGAATTTGCCCGCAGCGTGGGACTTTCCGACCTGCGCCCGTCGGCGGTGGTCGTGCCGGGCGTGCTGGGGCAGACCGGCACGGAAAGCGGCGAATTGGTGCGCGGGGTGTGCGGTGTGGTGCAGCCCGCCGCCGTCATCGCCGTCGATGCGCTTGCCGCACGCAGCGTGGCAAGGCTCGGCTGCACGGTACAGGTGTCGGACACCGGCATCGCGCCCGGTGCGGGGGTCGGCAATCATCGGCTGCCGCTGTGCGCCGAAACGCTCGGTGTGCCCGTCATTGCGGTCGGCGTGCCGACGGTGGTGGATGCGGCGACGGTTGCCGCCGATTGCGGCGCGGACGCGGAAACGGTGGAGCGGATCGCGCCTGCGGCAAGGCGGCTGGTGGTGACCCCGCGGGAGATCGACCTGCTCATCGGCAGAGCTGCCCGCCTTGTGGCGGCGGCGATCAACGCCGCCCTGCAGCCCGACTATGCGCCGCTCGAGCTCATTTCGCTGGCATTGGACTCGTGAGTATCAAAAAAGCCGCCCCCCGACAATGGACGGCAAGGAGAATTTGCGGAAGGACGGGGACTTTGTTTTTCTTTCTATAAATAGGGGGTACACTTGTTCAAATTGTCCGTTTTTGCATCTTTGCTTCAAAAATGCAAAATGCCGTCCCCGATAATGGACGGCAAGGAGAATTTGCGGAAGGACGGAAAACGTTGTTTTCCGTCCTTCTATTTGCCGACACAAAATCGGTGGAACACCTCATCCACCACTGCCTCGGTGGTGCGTTCTCCCGTGAGGGACAGGATGGCGGCAATGGCGTCGTCGATGCACACCGACACCGCATCCGGCGTCATGCCGATTGCAACGGCGTTTTGCGCTTCTTTCACAGCTGTGAGCGCATTTTCGGCACATGTGCGCTGCCGCTCGGTCTGCAACAGCACCGTGTCCGCCTGCAGGCGGCAAACGCCGGTGACCTTTTCCACCGCTGCTTTCAACCGCTCGACGCCGTCCCCCGTTTTCGCCGACAGCGGCACGACGGCGGGAACTGCGGCGGCGATCTCTTCGGTTTCGATCGCGGCGGGGATGTCCGTTTTATTGATCACGGCGATCGCCGTTTCATTTTGCAGGGTGGAAAGGAGCGCGCGATCCTCTGCGGTGAGCGGCTTGCTGCCGTCAAACACCGCCAGCACCAGCGCCGCATGCGCCATGCGGCGGCGCGCTTTTTCGACGCCGATCGCCTCGACGGCGTCGCCCGTGTCCCGCAGCCCCGCCGTGTCGGATAGGCGCAGCGTGACCTCGCCGAGCCGTACCGTTTCTTCCACAATGTCGCGGGTCGTGCCCGCGATGGGGGTGACGATGCTGCGCTCACATCCGGCAAGCAGGTTCATGAGGGTGGATTTGCCGACGTTGGGGCTGCCGACAATGACGGTGTCGATGCCCTCGCGCAGCACCCGCCCCGCGTCGAAATCGGCAAGCAGCGCCGCAAGCGTTTTTTCGGCGTCGGCAAGCGTGGCGGAAAGGGCTTCGTCGGAAAGGGCGGGGATGTCATCATCGGGATAATCGACAAAGGCGGAAAACTGCGCCGCCGTTGCGAGAAGGGCGGCTTTCACACCGTCGAGACGGCGAAAAACGCTCCCCTCCTTTGCGGCAAGAGCGGTTTTGGCGGCAAGCTTGCCGTCGGCGGCGATGAGCGACATGACCGCTTCTGCGCCGGACAGATCGAGCTTGCCGTTTTCAAAGGCGCGGCGGGTGAATTCGCCCGCTTCTGCGGGGCGTGCGCCCGCCGCATAGAGCGCACGCAGCGTGCGGCGCAAAAGATACACGCCGCCGTGCAGCGACAGCTCCACGGTGTTCTCGCCGGTATAGCTGTGCGGCGCACGGAAAACCAGCGCCACACATTCGTCGATCACGCCATCACCGTCCGCAACATGGCCGAAAGCGGCGCGCCAGCCGCCGAGCGCGGCAAGCGGCTTTCCCGACACGGCGCGAAACACGCGGTCGGCAACGGCGATCGCGTCGTCGCCCGAAATGCGCAAAACGCCCAGCCCTGCGGGTGCGGCGGGGGTGGACAGCGCGGCGATGGTATCCCTTTGCAAATTCACGGTTTGTCCCTCTTTTTATCAGTATAGTAGCAGTATAGTGGAAAACGGCACGTTTGTAAAGGCATATTTCCCCGCACACGCACATACCTATTAGAGAAGGGGGCGTGTCCGATGAAGAAAAGACGGATCCTAAAACGCATAACGGCACTTTTTCTGACGGCGACAATGGTTTTTCTGATCGGACAAGGCTCTCCCGCCTTTTGGGCGGCTCTCGGCAACCGCATCGCCCTGTTTGCGGTCGGGCTGCAAAAGCCCGAGGGCGGTGCGGCAGCACTCAGCGCACAGCTGCAGGCAAAAACCGCCGCAGCAAAGCCCACGGCGGCAACCGCCCCGCCGACAACGGCACCGACCGATGCGGCGACCGCCGCCACGACCGCCGCCGTGCCCGCTGACAGCGCAAACGTCACCCGCATCACGCTGCCGTCTCTGAATGAAAAAGCGCCCGAAAAGGCGAAAAATGCGGGCGTTGTGTCCGAACAGAAAATTTCCACGGGCAGCGATCCCGTGAACGGTGTCTGTGTGCGCAACCGCAGCGGCAAGGTGCTCGACATTGCCGCTGCGCTGACAAAAACGCCGGACATCCATATTGACACGAAAAGCGATCAGCCGCAGGTGCTGATCGTCCATACCCACACGACCGAGGGCTATCTGACCTATGACGCGGGATTTTATAACCCTGCCGATGTGGAGCGCACGCAGAACCACGCCAAAAACGTCTGTGCGGCGGGGGAGTCGATCGCGAAAACGCTGCGGGCGGCGGGCATTGCCACGCTGCACGACACCACCGTGCACGACTATCCGAAGTATACGGGCGCCTACAGCCGCTCCGAGCAGACGGTGAAAGCGGCAATGGCGAAATATCCGTCGGTGAAGGTGGTGCTGGATGTGCATCGCGATGCGATGATCTCAAACGATAAGCACATAAAGCCCACCGCCACGGTGAACGGGCAAAAGGCGGCGCAAATGATGATCATTGCGGGCGTGGTGAGCACCGACGCGCTGCCGCACCCGAACTGGGAGCAGAATTTCCGCTTTGCCGTGCGGCTGCAGCAGTCGCTTGCGACGACCTATCCCGATCTCATGCGCCCGCTGTGCCTGGTGGCGTCGCGGTATAACCAGCATCTGGCAAACGGCTATCTGCTGGTGGAGATCGGCACGGACGTCAATACCGTGAGCGAAGCGGTATATTCCGGCGAAATGTTGGGAAAAACATTGGCAGAGCTGCTGAACACCTGGGCGCCGAAAAAATAAATCTTTTCGGCGGCGTTTCGGCACTGCTTTTGCAGGCAAAAGCAGTGCCGATTCCGCGCTCAATGAGCAGAACGCAAAAAAAGGAGCTGGTTTTGTGAAAAAAGCAAAAGGATTTTTCGGGGCGTTTGCGGTTACGCTGTGTGTACTGGGGCTGGGCGCGGGACTGTTTGCGGCGGGGTATAACTCCCGCCGCATGGCAAAGGGCGACGACACGGACACCGCCTATCGCTTCGACGGCGGCACGCTGCTTTTGACCGACAGTGCGGGCAATACCGTGCGGCTGATGCCGGTGGCAGAAGAAAACCCGCGTGCGGCGCTCCTGCCCGCGCCGCTGCGCGCCTGTGCGCACGGACTGCGCTTTCTTGCCGCCGCAGCCGAAAGGCTCAGCGAACGGCTGGGATGAAAAAACCGCCCGTTGTGAAACGGGCGGTTTTTCATTTCAGATAGGCTTTCGCGTCAAAGCGCGTCAGGCGGATATGCTTGCGATCCACCGTATAGGACAGATACACCGTGTCGCCGATGACCCGCGCAAAGGGATAGAAAAGGCTCTCTCCCATGCGCACCACTGCAATAGGGCGGCTGTTGGCGAGGTCGTCCCGATCAACGCGGACGATGCCGAAGCCGTCGCGGTCAAGCGGCGCGTGGATGAGATACAGCACACTGTCATATACGATGAAATCCGACCGCGACTGCGCGTCGCGGATGAGACAGGGCGTCGCCCACTTTTCGGTTTTGAGATTATAACAGGTCAAAAAGCCCTGCTTGCAGTCGTCGTCCTGCCGCACGAAATAGTACACCTTGTCGTCATATACATATACCGCATTTTCCCACTTGGAAAGGTTTATGAAATCCGGTGCCGCCACAAAGGTCCACTCGACGAGATCGCGGCTTTTGATGACGGCGTTGAGAAAGCCGGAATACATGCCGGTGTAATACCACTTTTCGCCGTTTTCCACCCGCACGCTCAGCTTTTGCATGATGCCGATGTCGCTGAACATCTGCTTCACGGGGATGCCGTTTGCGGCAAACGCGGACACAATGCCCGTCGCGGAAAAATCGTTCACGACATCGCCCACCCGCAGACGGTTGGGACGAATAGCGCTCATCTCGCGGCGGGACAGGCTGAAGGTGCGGTAAAGCCGATAGTATTTCCCTTCCACCGCCGCCGTCCATGCGATGTACAGCTTATCGCCGCCGACATAGAAAAGGATGGTGTCATACACGCCCGTGACTGTTTTCCCGTCCAGCGTGTCGCCCACCTTTTGCACCGTCACAACGGTCATGTCGGCGGGATCGCTTTCGGGACAGAACGCCAGGCGCGCTTCCTGCTGATCCGCCCGCTCCTCGGTGGTGCCGGTGTTGGCATAGTAGGTCATATAGATGCAGCCGTCGATTTTTTCAAAGGTGGACACGTGCACCATGCGGTCGGGATTTTCCTGCCCGTTTTTTTTGCAAAATGCTTCGTCGCGCTCAAAATCCGCGAGCTTGCCGCGCACGATGTCCTCTTTGAGCCGATCACCCGCCGCAAGCGCCGCTGCGTCGTCGCCCGGCACGATATAGCCCTTATAGCCGTTTATCGGCATGTGCGCCGCCTTGATCACCGCTTTTTCACACGGTGCGTCCTCCGCAAAAATGCCCGTTGCCGGTTTTTCAAAAAACACTGTCTCCGTTTTGCTCACCCTTTCGCAAAATATGCTTGCATTATAGGACAAAAAACACTATAATACAAGTCAAAAGCGGCTGGTTTTCGGTCAAAAATCGCTCTTGTGGGGACAAAAACAATGGAGTTTTTTCATCAGTATAACAAAGAGGCGCTGGTCGTGTGCAACGACCGCATACGCTATGCGCCGCATCTGCACAGCGACGCGGAGATCGTCACGCTTTTTGCAGGGCACGCAACGCTGTCGCTGGACGGTGTTTCATACACGCTGGAGCCGGGGGATTTTGCCGTTATCTTTCCTAACCGCATCCACAGCTATCGCACCGATGATGCGGTCACGGTCGGCAAGTTCATTTTCAACCCCCGCGACCTGCCGCCGCTCACGGAGATCTTTGAGACTTGCCGCCCCAAGACACCGGTCATCAAGGCGGCGCAGCTGCAAGACGGCGGCATCCCACAGCTTGCGCGGGAGATCCTCGCGGAATATGCCGCCGCTGCCCCCGCCGTGCAGCGCGCTTATCTCATGCTGCTGGCGGCAAAGCTTGTCGCCCTTTGCACCCCGCAAAAAACGCAGGACGGCGACAACACCGCCGTTCTCAAGGTGCTTGCCTTTTGCGAAAGGAATTTCACCGAGCCGCTCACGCTCGACAGCGTCGCTAACGCGCTGTTTCTCAGCAAAAGCTATATCTCGCACATATTTTCCGACAAGATCGGGATGCCGTTTCGGCAGTATATCAACCGTCTGCGGGTGAACGCCGCCGAGCAGCTGCTGCGCGAGGGTGGTTGCAGCATCACCGACATCGCTGCTGCCGCCGGTTTTTCCGGCATCCGCACCTTCAACCGCGCGTTTCACCTGAACACCGGCATGTCCCCGCGCGCCTATGCAAAAATGCAAAGATGAAAAGCGGCGGCACTTCATTTGAAGTGCCGCCGTGAGTTTATAGGATACTGTCAGTATTGCACGGTCGCCTTGCCGTCGCCGTCATAGGAAACGAGCGGGCGGCTTTGCAGGAAGTTGTCGAGCGCCGCAAAATAGGCTTCCTTACTTTCATAGGGCGGGGTGTAGGCGGCAAGGATGGCATTTGCCGTTTCGGCATTGTCCTTCAGCAGCTCTGCCGCCATGAGCAGCTGCCCGATCGCCGAGGTCACACAGGCGCATTCCGCGTCCACGATGCGGTAATCCTCGCCGTGGGGCGTGCCTTTCGCACCCGCAATGTGCGGATGCAGGCAGGGCATGACACAGCTGACATCGCCGATGTCGGAGCAGCCGGTGTACCATTCGTTGTGGATGGTGAGCTTTTCCTCACCCACCAGCGCCGCCATACAGCGATGGGCGACATCGATGAGCCCCTTGTTGTTGATAAGCGGGGCATAGCCGGGGCGGTCGTGCACCGTCACCTTTGCGCCGAGCGCCAAAGCGCCCGCCGCCAGTGCGCGGTTGACCTTTCTGCTTTCTCTGGCAATCGCTTCGATGGTTGCGCCGCGGACATAGGACTCCAGCGTGACGCGCGAGGGGATGATGTTCACCGACGTGCCGCCCTCGGTCATGATGGGATGCACGCGGATATGCTCCTCGTCGCGGAATGTCTCGCGCAGGGCGTTGATGCCCGCAAGACCGACCTCGGCGGCATACAGGGCGTTGATGCCGTGCTCGGGATCGGCGCCGTGGGACGGCACGCCCTCAAACACCACCGATTTGGCGATGCAGCCGTTCTGCCCATAGTGGCAATCGAACACCGTGCCGTCGTCCTGCAGACCGGTGTGGAACATGTATGCCATGTCGACACCGTCCATATAGCCGCGATACAAAAATTCCGTTTTGCCGCCGAAATAATGGATCGTTCCCTTTTTGCGCAGTTCCTCGCGGAACTCCACCTCGATCAGTTCTTCTGCCGGTACGCACATGAGACGGATCGAGCCGGAAAGCCCGTCGAGCGCGCCCGGCTCTTTGAGCGCCAGCGCGATGCCGACCATGGCGGCACACTGGGCGTGATGACCGCAGGCGTGCGCACAGCCGTTCACCGCCTCGAAATGCCCCTGCACCGCCAGCGCGTCCAGCTCCGCCATGATGAGGATTTTCGGACCGGGGATGCCGGTGTCGATGTCGGTGTAAAATCCGGGGATGTCGCCCGCCTTGTGCAGAACATAGCCTGCTTTTTCGAAAATGTCTTCAAGATAGGCGGTGGTCTGCCATTCCTTGAAGCCGGTCTCGGGATGCTGCCAGATACGGCGTTCCGCAGCGAGAATTTCCGCGCGATGCCGCTCTACGAGTTTGCGATATTTTTCAGTCTCCATAAAAACCCCTCATTCATCTAATTTCAAAACGGCGATGAACGCTTCCTGCGGCACCTCGACGCTGCCGAGCTTGCGCATCCGTTTTTTGCCTTCCTTTTGCTTTTCGAGCAGCTTTTTCTTGCGGGTGATGTCGCCGCCGTAGCACTTGGCAAGCACGTCCTTGCGCAGGGCGCGCACAGTCTCGCGTGCAATGATTTTGCCGCCGATCGCCGCCTGGATCGGCACCTCAAACAGCTGGCGCGGGATGTTTTCCTTGAGCTTTTCGCAAAGACGTCTGCCGCGGCTGTATGCCCCGTCGGCAAACACGATGAACGACAGCGCGTCCACCACCTCGCCGTTTAAGAGAATATCCAGCTTCACGAGGTTCGAGGGGCGATAGCCGAGCAGCTCATAGTCAAAGCTCGCATACCCCTTTGTGCGGGATTTGAGCGCATCGAAGAAGTCATAGACGATCTCGTTGAGCGGCAGCTCATAGTGAATGTCCACCCGCGTCTGGTCGAGATATTTCATGTCCTTGAACACGCCGCGCCGCTGCTGGCAAAGCTCCATGATGTTGCCGACATAGTCGTTTGGCGCGAAGATGTGCGCGTTGGCGATCGGCTCCTCCGCCGACTGGATCGTGCCGGGATCGGGGAAGTTGGTCGGGTTGTCGATCTCCATAACGGTGCCGTCTGTTTTGGTGATGCGATAGATAACACTGGGGGCGGTGGTGATGAGATCGAGATCGTATTCACGCTCTAAGCGTTCCTGGATGATCTCCATGTGCAAAAGTCCCAAAAAGCCGCAGCGGAAGCCGAACCCCAGCGCCACGGACGATTCCGGCTCAAAGGTCAGCGACGCATCGTTTAACTGCAGGCGCTCGAGCGCCTCGCGCAGATCGGTATAGTGCGCGCCGTCGGCGGGGAAGATGCCGCAGAACACCATGGGGTTGACCTTGCGGTAGCCGGGCAGCGGCAAGGCGGCGGGACGGTCGGCGTGCGTCACCGTGTCGCCCACGCGCGCCTCGCTCACCGTTTTGATGGATGCGGCGATATAGCCGACCTCGCCCGCGCACAGCCCGTCGCACGGATCAAGCCTGCCGGGGCGCATGTGTCCGACTTCAACGACGTCGAACGTCGCACCGGTCGCCATCATGCGGATGGTGTCGCCGGGACGGATGGTGCCCTCCTTGACGCGGATATAGACGATGACGCCGCGATAGCTGTCATAATAGCTGTCGAAAATGAGCGCCTGCAGCGGCTTTTCGTCGTCGCCCGCGGGGGCGGGAATGTGCCTGACGATCGCTTCGAGCACCGCTTCGATGTTGATGCCGTTTTTGGCGGAAATGAACGGGGCATAGGACGCGTCGATGCCGATGACGTCCTCAATTTCCCGCTGCACCGCTTCGGGGTTGGCGGACGGCAGGTCGATCTTGTTGATGACCGGCACGATCTCCAGCCCGTGCTCCACCGCGAGATAGGTGTTGGCAAGCGTCTGCGCTTCGATGCCCTGCGACGCGTCCACCACCAAAAGCGCGCCCTCGCACGCCGCCAGCGAACGGGACACCTCATAGTTAAAGTCCACATGCCCGGGGGTGTCGATGAGATTGAATTCATAGTCCTCGCCGTCGTCGGCATGATAGGTCATGGTGACGGCGTGCGCCTTGATGGTGATGCCGCGCTCCCGTTCGAGATCCATGCTGTCGAGCAGCTGATCCTCCATGTCCCGCAAAGCGACCGCGCGCGTTTTTTCAAGGATGCGGTCGGCAAGCGTGGACTTGCCGTGGTCGATATGGGCGATGATGCAGAAATTTCTGGTGTGTTCTCTTGAAATCATGCTGTTACCTCGTTTATAGACTTATCACCAGTCTACCACACTTTTTTGCTTGCGTAAAGAAATTTTCTTGTATATAATGGAGAAAAGATAGGAGTGAGCACATGGACTGGACCGAAATTTGCATCCGCATCCCGACGGCGGCGGTGGACGCGGCGACGGCGATCGCCAACATGACCGTGCCGTATGGGGTATACATTGAGGACTACAGCGACCTGGAGCAGGGGGCGCGGGAGATCGCACACATCGACCTCATCGACGAGGAGCTGCTCAAAAAGGATCGCAGCGCCGCAATCATCCACATCTATGTCGAGCCGACGGACAACCCCGCCGAGGCGCTGGCATTTTTGCGGGAACGGCTGACGGCGGCGGGCATCCCGCACACGCTGGCGGCGGAAACGGTGCGCGAAGAGGATTGGGCGCACAACTGGAAGAAATTTTTCAAGCCCCTGCCCGTGGGCGAGCGGCTGCTTGTCTGTCCCTCGTGGGAAGAGGCGGGCGATGCGGCAGCGGGGAGAGCGGTGCTGCGCATCGACCCCGGCATGGCGTTCGGCACGGGCGGTCACGACACCACGCGCCTTGTGCTGGAAACGCTGCAAAAGCACCTGAAGGCGGGGGACACCCTGCTGGATGTCGGGTGCGGCAGCGGCATTCTCGGCATCGCGGGCTGCCTTTTGGGGGCTTTCTCGGCGCTTTTGGTGGACATCGACGCGCTTGCGGTCAAGACGGCGGTCGAAAACGGCGAAATGAACGGGCTGCGCCCGCCGCAGTATACGGTGGTTTTGGGCGACCTTGTGGACAAGGTGAGCGGACAGTTTGACGTCATCACCGCCAACATCGTGGCGGACGCCATCATTGCGCTGTCCCCTGCGGTCGAGCCGTTTTTGAAGCCTGACGGCGTGTATATCGTTTCCGGCATCATCGACACGCGGGAGAAAGACGTGCTGCCTGCGCTCAAGGCGGCGGGCTTTGCGGTCGTCGAGCGGCATGAGCACGGCGGCTGGGTGTGCCTTGTGTGCAAACGGGGGTGACGGGATGCCGCGGTTCTTTTTGGATGAGACGATCGGCGACACGGTCACGATCACCGGCGGCGACGCGCGCCACATCGCGCTGTCCCTGCGTATGCAGACGGGGGATGCGCTGACCCTGTGCAACGGGCGCGGCACGGACTATGCCTGCCGCATCACCGCCCTGTCCCCCGAAAGCGTGACGCTGGCGGTCGAGGAAACGGCGGACAGCAAAAGCGAGCCGTCGGTGGCAGTGACGCTGTATCAGGGGCTGCCGAAGGGGGACAAGCTGGAGCTTATCGTGCAAAAGGCGGTGGAGCTGGGGGTCACACGGATCGTGCCGGTGGTGACCGCCCGCAGCATTGCCAGAGAAAGCGCAAGGGATCAGAAAAAGACCGCCCGTCTGCAAAAGATTGCAAACGAGGCGGCGGGACAGAGCGGACGCGGCATCCTGCCGACGGTCGAAGCACCCGTTTCCTTTGCGGCGGCAGCCGCACGTATGGCGGGGGAGAACACGGTCGTTTTGTATGAATGCGGCGGCGCGCCGCTGCGCGAAACGGTGAAGGACGCGCCGCGGACACTGTCGCTTTTTGTCGGGCCGGAGGGCGGCATCGCCCCCGACGAGGTGGAAACGCTTTTGAAAAACGGTGCAAGAGCGGCGACGCTCGGACCGCGCATCCTGCGCTGTGAGACAGCGCCGATCGCGGCGCTTGCCGCCGTCATGGCGCTGACGGGAAATATGGACTGAAAAATGCCACGGAGGTTATCCGTGGCATTTTCTGTTTATTCTTCGGTTTCGGGTTTTTCATGCACCGTGACCTCGATCTCCGAGGCACGCTGCTCGTCGGTGGCGGTCACCGTGACGGTGAGATTTTCAAAATCGAACGTGTCGCCGACGGCGGGGATCTTGCCGATGTGGGCGGTTACCCAGCCGTTGACGGTGGAAACATCTGTCTCCTCTTCCACGCCGAAGTGCTCGAAAAATTCCGAAAGCTCGGTCGAGGCGGGAACGGCAAAGGTGTTTTCGCCGATCTTGCGTATCTCGGCGGCGACGGTGTCGTGCTCGTCCCAAATTTCACCGACCAGCTCCTCGACGATGTCCTCGATGGTGACGATGCCTTCCGTTCCGCCGAACTCGTCCACGACAACGGCGATGTGCACCTTTTTCTGCTGCAGCTGCTTCAAAAGCTCGGAGATCTTGACCGACGGCGGAATGAACAGCGCCGGCTGCAAGATGCTTTCGATGGTATTTTCCGTGCCGCGCAGATTGCGGTGGAAGTCCTTTTCGTTCACGACGCCGACGATGTTGTCTATCGTTTCACGATAGACGGGAATGCGGGAAAAGCCGGTCTCCTCAAACAGCTTTTGCAGCTCTGCGGGAGTTTCCTCGATGTCGATCGCGACCACGTCGATGCGCGGCGTGAGAATGTCGCCTGCGTCAAGGTCGGTGAACTCAATGACGTTGTGGAAAAGCTCCTTTTCGCCGCTGTCGATGCCGCCGTCCTGCTCCGCCTCGTCCACCAGCGTCAAAAGCTCGTCCTCGGTGATGCCGCCGCTTTTCTCCACGCGGATGAGACGGGAAACGGCACTTTTCAGGTGGATGAGCAGAAAGCTCAGCGGGAAAAACAGGGTGTTGAGCACCGTGACCGGACCGGACACTTTGAGCGCAAAGCTGTCGGCAGCTTCCTTTGCCAGGCTTTTCGGCGTGATCTCGCCGAAGATCAGCACCACCAGCGTCATGACGACGGTGGAAACGGTGGCGCCGTTGTTTTTGAAAAAGCTGACAAACAGCACCGTTGCAATACTGGCGGAGGAAATGTTCACGATGTTGTTGCCGATGAGCACGGTGGCAAGCAGACGGTCATAGCTGTCGAGCAGCTTCATGACGCGCCGCGCGCGGCGGTCACCGTCGTTTGCCATGTTTTTGATGCGCACGCGGTTCAGAGACATATACGCCGTCTCGGTCGCCGAAAAAAAGGCGGACAAAGAGACAAGAACGATGAGGGCTAAAATGAGCCCGATACTGTGACTGTCCATAGCGGATGTGTTAAACCTCTTTCTTTTTCAAACGGTTGCGGATGTCCGCATTAGTGATGAACTCGCAGGCGGGCTTGTCCGATGCTGCCATCCTGTTAAACCAAAAGCGGATGAGCAGCCACGCGCCGATGCCGCACAGCGTGCCGACCAGCGCGCCGCCGACGATGTCGGACGCATAGTGCACCTGGATATAGATGCGGGAAAAGCCGATGAGCAGCGCGAGGACATAGGCGAGGAAGCTATACTTCTTGTTGCCGCACAGAAACACCGCCGTCATGGCGGCAAACGACGCTGTCGCATGACCGGACGGGAAGGAATAGATCTCATTTTCCAGCCCGTGCCCGATCGCCTGCCAATAGGTGAAGAATGTGCTCAGCTCGTCGGCATAGGGGCGCGGGCGCGCGATGCCGTTTTTGAGCGCCAGGTTCGTGACAAGCAGTCCGAGCAGCAAAGCGACCAGCATGGTCGCGCCGGTGCGCCGTCCTTTTTTGAACAAAAGGCAGACGACGGCGACTGCGATGAAAAAGATACCGCCGTTGCCGAGCAGCGTGATAAACGGAAACAGCCAATCAAAAAAGCCGCCCGCCGCACTTTCATGCAGCGAAAAAGCGAAGTGCGACACCGCATTGTCCATCCCCGCAAAGGTCGCGTTGAGCCAGGCGGCAAATGCCGTCATTTCCAAAATGATCCCTCCAAAATATGTATTACGCATAGAATACCACATATTTTTTATCATTGCAATAGCAAAAGAAATGTGGTAGAATGATGAAAACTGTGAAAAAGGATATGTCGGATATGAAAATTGTCTTGCTGGATGTGGACACGGTCACGAACGGCGACGTGTCGCTTGCGCCGATCGAGCGGCTGGGAGAGGTCGTCGGCTTTCCGCTTTTGCCGCCCGAAGAGGTAGCGGCGGCGATCGGCGATGCCGACGCCGTGGTGTGCAACAAAACGGAGATCACCGCTGCTGTGATGGCTGCCTGTAAAAATCTCAAATTCATCGGCGTGTTTGCAACGGGATATAATAACATTGACCTTGCGGCGGCAAAGGCGCGGGGGATCACGGTGTGCAATGTGCCCGGCTATTCCACCGACGCGGTGGCGCAGCATGTGTTTGCGATGGTGCTGTCCCTTGTCGGCAGCCTTGCCGCCTATGACCGCTCGGTGCACGCGGGCGACTGGGTGCGGGAAAAGCGGTTCACCTATTTCCCCTATCCGCTGCATGAGCTGGCGGGCAAAACGCTCGGCATCTTCGGCTGCGGCGCGATCGGCAAAAAGGTCGCGGCGATCGGCAGGGCGTTCGGGATGGACATTCTGGTTTCGACCCGCACGCCCGCGCATTGCCCCGGCGAGACCTGCTGCTCGCCCGACGAGCTGTTTGCGGCAGCGGACGTGCTGACGTTCCACTGCCCGCTGACGCCCGAAACGCAGGGCATCATCAACCGCCGCACTCTGTCGCTGATGAAGCCGACGGCGCTGCTCATCAACACCGCACGCGGCGGCATCATGGACGAGGTCGCGGTGGCGGATGCGCTGCACGCGGGCGTGATCGCGGGCGCGGGCATCGATGTGCAGATCAAAGAGCCGATGGCGGCAGACAATCCGCTGCTTTCGGCACCGCATTGCATCCTCACGCCGCACATTGCGTGGGCGCCTTTCGAAACGCGGGTGCGGCTCATCGACCGCGTCGCTGAAAATCTTTCTGCGTTCCAAAACGGCAGTCCCATCAACACCGTTATATAATAAAGGAGAGTATGTATGAACATTGCCATGACGACCGATGCTCTGTTTGACCTGACCCACACGCAGGCAGCCCCGCTGCTCCAAAAGCACCCCTATCCGTGGGAAGCGCTTAAAGAGATCGGCGCGTTCATCCTCGAACTGGGGAAAACGCTGTCCCCCGACGAATACGACCATCCCGCCGAAACGGTGTGGATTCACAAAACGGCAAAGGTGTTCCCGTCCGCCTATATCGGCGAGAACGTCATCATCGGTGCAGAGACAGAGGTGCGGCACTGCGCATTCATTCGCGGCAACGCGCTGGTGGGTGCGGGCGCTGTGGTGGGCAATTCCACGGAGCTCAAAAACGTCATCCTGTTCGACAACGTGCAGGTGCCGCATTATAACTATGTCGGCGATTCGATCCTGGGGTATAAGTCCCACATGGGCGCAGGATCGATCACGTCCAACGTCAAAAGCGACAAAACGCCGGTTTCCATCCGCGCCGACGAGCGGGTGGAAACGGGACTCAAAAAGATGGGCGCGGTGCTCGGCGACCATGTCGAGGTCGGCTGCGGAAGCGTGCTGAATCCCGGCACGGTCATCGGCAGCGGCAGTCAGATCTATCCGCTGTCGGCGGTGCGCGGCTTTGTCCCTGCAAACAGCATCTATAAGCATCAGGGCGAGGTCGTCAAAAAGCGCTGACACACGGTTGATGCGCAGACTTTTTGACTGAGAATGTGCGGGAAGTGCTTTGCACTCCCGCACTTTTTCCTTTTCTTGCAATCTCTTTATATTCAGCGCACACACTGCGCGCAAATTGACCGAGATTTTTTTATAATCAGCGCACACACTGCGCAAATACGCCGTGCAGTCTGTAGGACTGCACGGCGTATTTGACCAAGGAAGCGCTTCGCGCTTCCTTGCGTTGACAAGTATACTATTTTGTGCTACACTGAAACCGTTCATTTCAAAGTAAGGGCGGACGAAGCGTGAAGGCTTGGTTTGAGAAATATCGACATTTGCTGCTGCTGCCGCTGCTGTTCGGCGCAGTATCCTTTTTATATTTTCTGACATCCCACGGAGACACCGCCGTTTTGGTGCATGTTCCGCTGGACGATAAAATTCCGTTTGTACCTGCGTTTATCCTGCCGTATGTGCTGTGGTATGCGTATGTGCCGCTGCTGATGCTGGCGGTCGGGGTGCGGGACAAACGCGCGTTTTATCGCCAGTGCGCGACGCTGTTTTCCGGCGTGGTGCTGAGCATTTTGGTGTTCATCTTCTTTCCGTCCGCGATCGATTTTCGACCGACGGCGGAGGGGGACGGCTTGTGGCTTTGGATCTGCCGCATCGTTTTTGCAAACGATCTGCCGCGCAACGTCTGCCCGAGCCTGCACTGCTTTGAGGCGGTCATCGTACATCTGACGGCTTTCCATCATCCGTCGCTGCACAAACGCTATGGGTGGCGGACGCTGTCCGTTATTGCGGCGGTGCTCATCTGTGCATCCACGGTGTTTGTCAAACAACATTCGGTCGTGGATGTTGTGTGCGGCGTGCTGCTGGCGTTTGCCGTGTATGCACTGAACTATGGCGTATTGTGGCGCGAAAAGCGCGCACACTGAGAAAGGACGGCGGTCGTATGAAGGGACAATGGGGCGTGATGCTGCTCATCGGTATCGTGCTGCTCATTTTGGCGGTGCTGGTTATCATGCTGGCGGTGCGGGGCATTACGTTTCGCGTCAAACGGGTCGCCTGCGTCGGCGACAGCATCACGAAAAACGGCTATTGGGAGAACAATCTCCAAAAATCGCTGTCCGCGGAGCGGTATGAGGTCAAGGGCTTCGGCGTGAACGGCGCGACGGCGCTTTCGGCGGGTATCGACAACGATACGTCGGAGAAGGGTTATACGCTGCAGCCGGAATATGACGACAGCCTTGCCTATCAGCCCGACATTGTCGTTATCATGCTCGGCACGAACGACTCAAAGCCGTTCAACTGGGAAATGCCGGACAATGCCAACGCGGCGCAATTTCGCGCCGATCTCACGGCGCTTGTCGAAAGCTATAAAGCGCTGAAGACCAAGCCGCATATATATCTCGCGCTGCCGCCGACGGCATTTTCGGATTTTGCGCAAATTCAGAACGAGACCGTTGAAAACGACATCATCCCCGCCATCCGCGAGGTGGCGGCGGCGACGGGCGCCACGGTGATCGACACCCACAGCGCCAACAAAAACGCACAGGATGATTTTGTTGACGGCGTGCATCCGTCCTCGGATGCGGGCAGAAAGCTGCTGGCACAGACGGTGGCAAACGCGATCCTCGGGAAATAAAGGAGATTTCACATGGGAGCCTATAAAAGCAAATTGGATGTCCTCACAACACAAAACGCGATCCGCATGCTGCGGCATCGCTTTGAGGAAGAGCTGTGCAGTGCGCTGTGCATCACCCGCGCTTCCGCACCGCTGTTTCTGAAAAAGGGCAGCGGACTCAACGACGATCTGAACGGCGTGGAGCGCCCCGTCGGCTTTGACGTGCGCGAAACGGGCGCGGTCGCCGAGGTCGTGCACAGCCTTGCAAAATGGAAGCGCGTCGCACTGAAAAAATACGGCTTTGCCATGCACACGGGACTGTATACCGACATGAACGCCATCCGCCGCGACGAGGTGTGCGACAGCATCCACTCGCTGTATGTCGATCAGTGGGACTGGGAAAAGGTCATCGCGAAAGAGGATCGCACGGTCGCGTATCTCAAGGACACGGTGCGCCGCATCTACGGCGCGGTGCTGGTGACGGCGGACGAGGTGCAGCGGCAGTATCCCGTGCTCGACAACTATCTGCCGCGCGACATTGCGTTCACCACCACATATGAGCTGGAAGAAAAATATCCGACGCTGACGCCCAAAGAGCGGGAAAACGCCGCCGCGAAGGCATACGGCGCGGTGTTCCTCATGGAGATCGGCGACAGGCTGAAAAGCGGCGAAAAGCACGACGGCCGCGCGCCGGACTATGACGATTGGCATTTGAACGGCGACATTTTGGTGTATAACCGCGTGACCGACGCAGCGTTCGAGCTGTCGTCCATGGGCATCCGCGTGGATGCCGACAGCCTTGTGCGTCAGCTGACGGCGGAAAATATGCTTGAAAGACTGGAGCTGCCGTTCCACAAGGCGCTTGCGGCAGGCGAGCTGCCGCTGTCCATCGGTGGCGGCATCGGACAGTCCCGTCTTTGCATGCTGCTGCTGCAAAAGGCGCACATCGGCGAGGTGCACGCCTCTCTCTGGCCGGAAAGCGAGCTTGCCCGCTGTCGGGAAATGGGTGTTGAGCTGCTGTGAATACCTTTGATCTCATTTATGAACAGGTGCGCCGCATCCCGCGCGGGCGGGTGGCAAGCTATGGGCTTGTCGCGCTGCTGGCGGGCAATCCGCGCTGGTCGCGGGTGGTGGGGTATGCGCTGCACGTCAACCCCGACCCCGCAGGCATCCCCTGTCACCGCGTGGTGAAAAAGGACGGCACGCTGTCCGAGGCATTTGCGTTCGGCGGCAGGGAAGAACACAGAAGACGGCTTGCCGCCGAGGGCGTGGCATTTTTGCCCGACGGCAGGGTGGACATGGAAAATTATTTGGTCCGCGAGGACGAATTGCTTTGAAGAAAGGAAGGTGGCGTCATGCATTTGCAGGAATCGGGCGAAATGTATCTGGAGACCATCTATGTTTTGGATAAGGAGAAAAACGGCGTGCGTGCCGTGGATGTGGCGGAGCACCGCGGGTATTCCAAGCCCAGTGTCAGCCGCGCGGTCAGCGTGCTCAAAAAGGGCGGTATGCTGACGGTGGATGCCGCAGGTCTTTTGCATCTCACCGCCGCGGGCGAAGAGATCGCCCGCAAGATCTATGAGCGCCACACCGTCATGACCGATTTTCTCATCCGCATCGGCGTGGACGAGGAAACGGCGGCGGCAGACGCCTGCAGGATCGAGCACGCGCTCAGCGACGTGTCCTTTGAAGCGATCAAGCGCCATGCACGCGGTGAAAAAAAATAAGAAACCTATCGAAAAATCCGCTTTTTCAAAAAAATTGCGGATTTTTTCAAAAAACACTTGAAGTTCAAATGAACCTGTGTTATAATCATGTTACCCCAAGATAAGGAGCTGTGATTATGTATGACAAGCTGGTGCCGGGAACCGTCATGCCGTATACCGATGTAGCGGGCGGCATGTTCTCCGTCTTTCGACCGATGATCACGGCGACCGACGGATTGACGCTCGGGCAGGTCAGCGCGCTGACGGGGCTTGAGTATTCCACGGTGCAAAACTGGGTGAAGCGCGGCTTTGTCGCGCATCCGGTGCAAAAAAAATATTATGAACGGCAGCTTGCCCGCATCCTGCTGATCGCCGCACTGCGCGACTGTCTCAAAATTGAGCAGATCGCGGCGCTGCTCTCCACGGTGAACGGCGATGTTGAGGATACGGGCGACGACATCATTTCGGAGAGCGAGCTGTATGATTATCTGTGTGAGGCGGTGCGGCTTCTGGACGTCGACCGTTTGTCCGAGGACGCGGTGGACGCGGCGGTGGCGCAGGTGACGGCAAACTATGTCGGGCCGGACGCGACCGCGAAGGTGCGGCTTTCGGCGGCGCTGCGGGTGATGGTGCTTGCCTTTATGGCTGGCTGTCTTGCCCGCGAGGCGACGCTTAGGCTTGCTGCGCTGCAAAACACATGAGGGGAGTGGAATGGGTATGTGGTTTACAAATTGGTGGGACGGACTGACACTTTTGCAGCAGTGCTTTGCGGTGGTTGCCATCCCCACCACGGTGATCTTAGTGCTGCAGACGGTGCTGCTGCTTTTCGGGCTCGGCGGACATGACGCCGACCACGGAGAGGTCGATGCCGATCATGATCTTGACCATGACATGGATCACGACTTTGATCATGACGTCGATCACGATTTCGACCATGATCACGATTTTGATCACGATCATGATCTCGATCATGACCGTGACGCACACGACGGCGCGCACCATGCGGCGGGCATCCGCCTGTTCACACTGCGCGGCATCGTGGCGCTGTTCGCGGTCGGCGGCTGGCTCGGCGTCGCCATGTGCGACCTGGGGCTGTCGCCGGCACTTGCCGGACTGATCGCGGCGGCGGGCGGCTTTGCTGCGTTGGTTATTGCGGCGCTTGTGATCAAATATGCCCTGCGGCTGCAGGAAAACGGCAACATCGCCGCGAAAAACGCCGTGGCACACACGGCGACGGTCTATATCCCCATTCCCGCCGCCCGCAGCGGCTGCGGCAAGGTGACGATGAATCTGCAGGAACGGTTTGTCGAGATGGACGCACTCACCGATTGCGACAGAGTGCTGAAAACCGGCGAAACGGTGCAGGTCGTCGGCGTCACCGATGAAGATAGGTTAGTTGTCCGACCGCTTTGTGCGGTTAAAAATTAAAGGAGGAAAATGCTATGCCCACATCCGTCATTATTGCGATCACGGTGATCGCGCTGTTCCTGTTCACCATGCTGCTCGTCGTTTTGGCGCGGTATCGCCGCTGCCCGTCCGACAAGGTGCTGGTGATCTACGGTAAGGTCGGCACGAACAAGGACGGCACGACCCGTTCCGCCAAGTGTATCCACGGCGGCGCGGCGTTTATCTGGCCGGTCATCCAGTCGTATGAATACCTGGATCTGACCCCGATGTCCATCAATGTCGACCTCACAAACGCCCTGTCCCATCAGAACATCCGAGTCGATGTGCCGTCCCGCTTCACGGTGGGCATTTCGGTGGAGCCGGGCGTGATGCAGAACGCCGCCGAGCGTCTGCTCGGTCTGCGGCTGAATGAAATTCAGGAGCTTGCCAAGGACATCATTTTCGGTCAGCTGCGTCTCGTCATCGCCACCATGGACATTGAGGAGATCAACACCGACCGCGACAAGTTTTTGGAAGCGGTGTCCCACAACGTGGAGACGGAGCTCAAAAAAATCGGTCTGCGGCTCATCAACGTGAACGTCACCGATATCACCGATGAATCGGGCTATATTGAGGCACTCGGTAAGGAAGCCGCTGCCAAGGCGATCAACGACGCGAAAAAGTCGGTTGCGGAAAAAACGCGTGACGGCTCGATCGGTGAGGCGATCGCTATGAAGGATCAGCGCATCAGCGTTGCCGAGTCCAACGCCGCCGCCATCGCGGGCGAAAACGAGTCGAAGGCGCAGATCGCGATGTCCGATGCCGTGCGCCGCGAAAAGGAAGCCGAGGCGCAGCGCCGTGCCATCGCCGCCGAAAAGATCGCGTCGGCAAAGGCGCTCGAGGAAGCCTATGCTGCCGAGCAGCAAGCCGAGCAGGCGCGTGCCGCGCGTGAATTTGCGACAAAGCAGGCGGACATCATCACCGCCGCCAAGGTCGAAAAGGAGCGCAAGGAGCTGGAAGCCGAGGCAGAGGCAGAGCAGCGCCGCCGCCGTGCAAAGGGTGAAGCGGACGCCATCTTCGCCACGATGGAAGCGCAGGCACGCGGTGTGCAGGAAATTCTTGCCAAGCAGGCCGAGGGCTACAAAAAGGTCGTTGCCGCTGCGGGCGGCGACACCGGCGCTGCCATTCAGATGCTGCTGGTGGATAAGCTCGAGGATCTCACCAAGATCCAGGTCGAAGCGATCAAGAATCTGCAGATCGACAAGATCACGGTGTGGGACTCCATGGGCGGCAAAAACGGCGGCTCGACGACGGCGGACTTTCTGTCCGGCATCATGAAAGCGGTGCCGCCGCTGGCGGACACGCTGAAGATGGCAGGCGTCGAGATGCCCGCCTATCTCGGCAAGACCACCGACACAGAACCTACCCCGCCTGCGCCGGCGGATGATACAGCTGAATAAAACAAAATGCGCGCTGCGAAAGCAGCGCGCATCTCAGACTGTCAAAAAAGTCCGCAGGACGCAAAAGCGCATCCATGCGGGAAAGATGACGACAAAAGTTCCAACAAACAAAAAGGAGCGTTTCTTTGAAACGCACGCTTTTGCTGTCTGCGTCATCTGCAGGAAGCCGATGTCGTCTTCCTGCCGCAATTTGCATACGCAAATTGCTCCTGCCCTAGCGTATGCCATATACGCCGACGGGGGCGATTTCCTCTCACTGCGGTTTTTAGACAGCCTCACTGTGTGTCAAAAAACAAGTTTTTTGACACACAGAGAATGGTCTCCCCAATAACGGGGAGACCGTTCTCTGTATAATGCCATTATTCAATAAGTCCGCTTTCTTTGAGCAGAATTTCGATGTCTGTGCCCTTGACCTTTTTGAGCGCGATCTTGAGCATCTCGCGTTCCGCAAAGGAGAGGGGTGCTTCGCTGATCGGCTTTTTGTCGATCGCATAATAGCAGGCGCGCAGCAGCTCACGCACATCGTATTTGCTGCCCCACACCTCGGGCACGCCGCGGTCGACATCCAGCAGTGTGTAGACCGATTCCATGCCGGTGCGCATGGAGTATTCCGTCGTGAAGATGGTGTCGCGCGGGGTCTCGGCGAACTGACCGATGAATGCAAAGTTCACGGCGCCGTCGGGCACGACCTTCGGACGGTCGGACTCCTTGCGCGGCTGGAAGAACGCGTTGATATACGGCATGAAGCAGGTCGTGGTGTTGCAGGCGTCGTGCGCCAGCGCGTCGATCTTTTCGGTCGGCACGCCGATGTGATACAGCCACTCGCGGCAGATCTCTTCGCCGGTGCAGTCGCGCATCGCCTTCTTCACATAGTTGCCCTCTTTGTTGGTGTTGAGCGAATACAGCCACACCAGCACCATGTTCTTGTCCTGGGACTTGAACTGCGGCTGGCGGTTGATCGTCCAGGAGAGATACCAGTTGTCGGTGCTGTCCCTGACGGTCACGATGCCGCCCGTCGTCACCTTGCCGGAGCGGGGATCGCGCTTGCAGACATTCATGATGTGGCGGATGACTTCCTCGTCGGACGTGGCGACGGTGGCGCTCATCCAGTTGGTGGCGTCCACATCGGAGCAGAAGTTGTCGGGATTGCCGTATTCGCCGTGCTTTGCCTGTGCGGCAATGGCTTTCCACATATCCCATGACTCGCCCTTGCCGTTTTCAATGCCGGACAGATCGGGCGCGTGCGTCTGATCGCCATAGCAGGACGTGTCGGTGCAGCAGCCGTTGGTGATGAACACGAGATCGTTTTCGGTCAGCTCGATCGTCTGCTCGCTGCCGTCCTTGACATAGACGATGCGTTTGGCAACCTTTTTGTCGCCCTCGTCGTCGATGATGACGTTTTTGACGTCCATGCCGTATTCGATGCCGACACCGTGGCTTTCCAGATATTTCACCAGCGGCAGGATCATGCTCTCATACTGGTTGTATTTCGTGAAGCGCAGCGCGCTGAAATCGGGCAGCCCGTCGATGTGGTGGACATAGCGGCAGAGGTAGCGCTTCATTTCAAGCGCGCTCGACCAGCGCTGGAACGCAAACATCGTCTGCCAGTAGAGCCAGAAGTTCGTGCTCCAGAAGGAGTCGGGCAGCACGTCGGAAATCTTCTTGTCCTCAAGGTCCTTTTCCGGCGTCATGAACAGCTTGGAGAGCGCCAGCGCCGACGCCTTGTCCAGCTTGAACTGTTTGTCGGTGTGCGCATCCTCACCGCGGTTCACGGTTGCGCGGCAGAGGGAATAGTTCGGGTCGTGCTTGTTGAGCCAATAGTATTCGTCCAGAACCGACACGCCCGGCGTCTCGATGGACGGCACATCGCGGAAGGTGTCCCACATGACCTCAAAGTGGTTGTCCATCTCGCGCCCGCCGCGCATGAAAAAGCCTTTCGTGACGTCCTTTCTGCCGTCGCAGCTGCCGCCGGCAAGCTCCAGCTTTTCCAAAAGATGGATGCGCTCGCCCTTCATCTGTCCGTCGCGGACAAGATAGAAAGCAGCCGTCAGTCCGGCAAGTCCCGTGCCGATGATATAGGCGGACTTTTTGTCCACGTCCTTGGGCTTTTCGGGGTGTGCAAACGATTCATACGTTCCGGCAGAGTAGTACATAACGAAAACCTCCTGTTTTTTTGTTTCTGCCATCAGTATAACCACCCCGCCCGCATTTTACCATGGACAGAGAAAGCCCCGTGGTGAAAATCTCACCACGGGGCGGAGAATGTCGGAAATTTGGGCAAACGGGGCGAAATGACGGAATTTCCCGCAGCTCACAGCGCCGCTTTCCTTTTCTCCTTCGGCTTCGGGTCTTTCAGCTCGGGGAGCGCGCCGCCCGCGATCGCCCACAGGTATAGGCTTGCCACGCTGCCATACGGGCTGAAACGGCGGCGGTAGGTTTCAAACCGTGCGCGGTCGATCTCTTTGTGACGATAGAGCATACGCAGTCCGCGCAGAATGGCAAGGTCGTCAAAGCTGAAAATGTCGGGGCGCTGCAAGCAGAAAAGCAGGATCATTTCCGCCGTCCACACGCCGATGCCCTTGAGGGCGGAGAGGGCGCGGATGGCGTCGGCGTCGCTCATGTGCGCCACGGCATCAATGTCAAACGCGCCGCTTTGCACCTTTGCGGCAAAGTCGGTGATATATTCCGCCTTGCGAAACGTCATGCCGAGCGCTTGCAGCTGCGGCACGCCTGCCGCAAGGACGGTGTCGGCGTTCACTGTGCCGAGCGCGTCCTGCATTTGCTGCCAGATCGTCGCCTGCGCCTTTGTGGAGATCTGCTGCCCGACGATGTGATGGACAACGGACGGGAAAAGATCCGTGTCCACGGCACGGTCGACGTGCCCGATGCGGTCGATAGCGGCTGAAAGCCGCCGATCCTTCTGCCGCAGGTAGGTAAGTTCCTTTTCACCGTATACAAAATACATGTCAGTCAAACCATTTGAGAATCATCGAAAGCACGCCGGTGGACTGCAGGAACAGAACAAACATCATGAGCGGCGCGACATAGCGGATCATCACGCGATAGAGTGCTTTTCGGCGGAACTTCTCGCCGTTTCGCTCCACCTCGTCGGTGACATATTGCGGCCCCACGACCCAGCCGATCAGAATGGTGGAAATGAGGGCGATAAACGGCATCATGACGCTGTTGCTGATATAATCCATGACATCCAGCAGCTGTCCCGTCGAGCCGTTGGGCAGCAGCACCTCAAAATAGAATACGCTGTAGCCCAAAGCGATGCAGGCAGTCGCCGCCAGATAGATGCCCGACAAAACGAGCACGGTCTTTTTGCGGCTTGTGTGGAAGATCTCCATGCAGTTTGCTACGATGGACTCCAAAACGGAGATGCAGGAGGTCAGTGTCGCGAAGATCGCGCAAATGAAGAACAGCGCACCGACGAAGATGCCGGCGGTGCCCATGGCGGAAAACACCTTGGGCAGGGAAATGAACATCAGGCTCGGACCGGCGTTCATGCCCTCCGTGCCCGAAAAGACAAACACGGCGGGAATGATCATGATGCCCGCAATGAGCGCCACGCCTGTGTCGAAAACCTCGATCTGATTGACCGACTTGCTGAGGTTCACCTGCGGCTTGACATAGGAACCATAGGTGATCATGATGCCCATGGACACGCTCAGCGAGAAGAACAGCTGGCTCATGGCATCAAGCAGGATCTCCAAAAAGCGCTCAACGGTTATGCCCGTGAAATCGGGTTTTATGTAATAGAGAAAGCCCTGCAGCCCCGTCCGCGTCTGCCCGTTTGCATCGGTGTTGCGCAGCGTCAGGGAATAGCCCGCGATGACCACGACGAGCACAAGGAGGATCGGCATCATGAATTTCGAGACGCGCTCAATGCCGCCCTCGACGCCTTTGTATACGATGACGGCGGTCACCGCCATGAACAACAGTCCGAAAATAACGGGCGAGACCGGCGAGGAGATAAAGCCCGTGAAATAGTTGTCGCTTGCTGCCGCCTGCGCCTGACCGGTCAGATACAAAACGGCATATTTCGTGATCCAGCCGCCGATGACGGCATAGTAGGTCATGATGATAACGGGAACGATGAATGTCAGAATACCGAGGAATTTGAATTTGGGATGCATCTGCGTATAGGCGCCGATGGCGCTTTTTCCGGTGCGGCGGCCGATGGCAATGTCGGACGTGAGCAGGGAGAAGCCGAACGTCAGCACCAGCGCAAGGTAGACAATCAGAAACACGCCGCCGCCGTCCTTTGCGGCAAGATACGGAAACCGCCACAGGTTGCCGACGCCGACAGCGCTTCCGGCTGCGGCAAGGACAAACCCAAGCTGACCGGAAAAGTGATTGTTGCCTTTTTCCATAAAAAAACAACCTCCAAATAAAACAACTGGAAAAATTGTAGCATGCCGCACGCCGTAAATCAAGAAAATGTTTTATAATAAGATAATAAGAGGCATCCATCCGCTGTGCGGATGGATGCCTGCATTGTAATAGGAACGGTCACTCCCACTCCACCGTTGCGGGGGGCTTGGTCGTGATGTCATAGACCACGCGGTTGACGTGCTTCACTTCGTTGGTGATGCGGTTGCTGACGCGGGCGAGGATGTCATAGGGGATCTTTGCCCAGTCGGCGGTCATGAAGTCGTCGGTCGTGACGGCGCGGATGGCGACGAGGTGATCATAGGTGCGGTGGTCGCCCATGACGCCGACGGTGCTCACGCCCGGCAGCACGCAGAAAAACTGCGCCAAGTGCTGCTCATAGCCGTTTTTTGCCATTTCGTCCCGCAGCACCCAGTCGGCGTTTTGCAGGATCTCCACCTTTTCGGCGGTGATCTCGCCGATGATGCGCACGCCGAGTCCCGGGCCGGGGAACGGCTGACGCCACACAAGCTCATGCGGGATGCCGAGCTTTTCGCCGACGCGGCGCACTTCGTCCTTGAACAGGTCGCAAAGCGGCTCGATGATGCCGAGGAACTCCACATCGTCCGGCATCTTCACCTTGTTGTGATGCGTTTTGATCTTGTCGGCGTCGCCCTTGCCGGATTCGATGCAGTCGGGATAGATCGTGCCCTGCGCGAAAAAGCCCTTTTCGCTGCTGCGGCGACGGATCTCTTCCCAAAACACTTTGTAAAACTCCGTGCCGATGATGTGCCGCTTCTGTTCGGGATCGGTGACCCCTTTGAGGCAGGACAGGAAATGCTCCTGACAGTTCACGCGCACAAAGCGCATATCAAAAAGCGAGGTGAAGGTCTTTTCCACAAAGTCGCCCTCGTCCTTGCGCATCAGCCCCTGATCGACAAACACGCAGGTGAGCTGCTTGCCCACCGCACGGCTCAGCAGTCCTGCCGCAACCGAGGAGTCGACGCCGCCCGACAGTCCGAGGATGACCTGCTTGTCGCCGATCTGCTCCCGCAGGCGGGCGACGGTGTCCTCGATGAAGCTGTCCATTTCCCAATCGCCGCTGCAGCCGCAGACACGATAGAGGAAGTTTTCGAGCAGCTTGTTGCCGTAAACACTGTGGGTGACCTCGGGGTGGAACTGCACCGCATACAGGCGGCGCTTTGCATCCTCCATCGCCGCAACGGGGCAGGCGTCGGTGGTCGCTGTGACGGCAAAGCCGACAGGCGGCACAGTGACGCGGTCGGTGTGGCTCATCCACACGACGCTGTCCGTCGGGATGTCCGCAAAAAGCGGCGACGCAGCGTCGGTCACGTGCAGGTCGATCTTGCCGTATTCCGACTGTTCGGCAGTCTCCACCTTGCCGCCCGCCATGAAAGCGGTGAGCTGGCAGCCGTAGCAAATGCCGAGGATCGGCACGCCGATGTCGAGGATCGCCGGATCATAGTGCGGCGATGCAGGATCGAACACCGAGTTCGGGCCGCCCGTGAAAATAATGCCGCGATAGCCGTTTTCCTTGATGACCGACAGCGGCGTGGTATAGGGCAAAATTTCCGCAAACACGCGGTGATCGCGCACACGGCGGGCGATGAGCTGATTATACTGTCCGCCGAAATCCAAAACCAGAATTTTTTCCATGTGACACCTCAACGATAGATGATGGCTTCCCGCTCGGGGCCGTTGGACACCATGTCAATATGATGCCCCAATTCCTTTTCAATAAACTCCACATAGGCGCGCGCTTCGGCGGGCAGCTCCTCAAAGGTGCGGATGCCGCGGATGTTGCAGTGCCAGCCCTTGAGGGTTTTGAGCACCGGCTTTGCTCTTTTCAGCCGATTGGTGTTGGGGAAATCGCGGGTCACCTCGCCGTCGATCTCATAGCCGACGCAGACGGGGATCTCCTCAAGATAGGACAGGCAGTCGAGCGCCGTCATGACCACCTTGGTCGCGCCCTGGCATTCGACGCCGTAGCGGGAAGCGACGCAGTCATACCAGCCCACGCGACGCGGTCTGCCGGTCGTGGCGCCGAATTCGCCCTTGTCGCCGCCGTGGATACGCAGCTCCTGCGCCTTGTCCTCGTCGAGGATCTCGGACACAAATTCGCCCGCGCCCACCGCAGAGGAATAGGCTTTCGTCACGGCGACGATCTCCTTGATCTCATGCGGCGGAATGCCCGCGCCCACCGCGCCGTAGCCGGCGAGGGTGGAAGAAGAGGTCACCATCGGATAGATGCCGAAATCGGGATCCTTGAGCGTGCCGAGCTGTCCTTCGAGCAGGATGTTTTTGCCTTCCTTGAGCGCTGCGGAAATATAGGTGTGCGTGTCACAGACAAACGGCGCGATCTTTTCGCGATAGCTGACACAGGTTCTGTACAGCTCGTCGGGATCGAGCAGCGGCTTGTGATACACATGCTCAATGACAAGATTTTTGAGCGTGCAGACATTTTGGAGCTTCGCTTTCAGCACTTCGTCATCAAACAGGTCGTTGACCTGAATGCCGATCTTCGAAAATTTGTCGCTGAAGAACGGGGCGATGCCGCTTTTGGTGGAGCCGAAAGCGTTTTTGCCGAGCCGCTCCTCTTCATAGGTGTCGAGCAGAATATGATACGGCATCAGCACCTGCGCGCGGTCGGAGACCAGCAGGTGGGGGTTGAGCCCCGCCGCCTTGACGTCGGCAAGCTCTTTCACGAATTTGTCGATGTCGAGCGCCACACCGTTGCCGATGATGCAGGTGACATTGTCATAGCACACACCGCTGGGCATCAGATGGAACGCAAAGCGTCCGTGCTCGTTGATGATGGTATGTCCCGCATTGGCGCCGCCCTGAAAACGGACGACGATGTCCGCCTCACCGGCAAACATATCCGTGATCTTTCCTTTTCCCTCGTCGCCCCAGTTGGCGCCGACGATCGCACGCACCATAAAAAACATCCTTTCTTTCTTGCGCCCTACGGCGCACACACTGTTTTTATTCTACCACATCCCCTATTTTATGACAAGTCCTTTTCACACTTTTTCGACAGGGACATCATGCAAAAATAGCAACGCTGTTCGCTGATTTTCTCAATATATCTCCCGTTTTCGCGGTATCTTGATTTTTGTATTCATGTTCGGAAATGAAAAACGAGAACAGGAGAAAACGGGAGCAAAAAGGAGAGAAAACGAGAGATTGCGGGATATAAATTAAAAAAACCGGAAAATACCTCTTGACAACCGAAAATCGGTGTGGTACACTGGCAAAGCTGTAAAAAAGTATATAGGAGGAAGTACTATGTCCACTTACATGGAAAAGGCGGGCAAGGTCGAGCGCAACTGGTATGTGCTGGACGCCGCCGGTAAGTCGCTCGGCCGCGTTGCTGCCGAAGCTGCCACGCTGCTGCGCGGCAAGCATAAACCCACCTACACCCCGCATGTTGACTGCGGTGATCATGTCATCATCATCAACTGCAAGGACGCCGTTCTCACCGGCAAGAAGCTGGAGCAGAAGAAATGGCAGCGCCACACCGGCTGGATCGGCGGTCTGAAAGAGACCAAGTATGCCACGCTGATGGCGACGAGACCCGAGAAGGCGATGGAGCTTGCCGTGTACGGCATGATCCCGAACAACACCATCGGCGACGCCGCATACAACCGCCTGCACTGCTATGCCGGCAGCGAGCATGCGCATGCTGCGCAGAAGCCCGAAGCGCGGGAATTCTGAGGAAAGGGGTAAAGAAAGATGGATTACAACAAGAGACCTTATTTTTACGGCACCGGCAGAAGAAAGAAATCCGTTGCCCGCGTCCGTCTGTATCAGGGCACCGGCAAGGTGACCATCAACGGCCGTGACATTGACGACTATTTCGGTCTGGAGACTTTGAAGCTCATCGTTCGTCAGCCCCTGGAGCTCACCGAGCTGACCGACAAGTTCGACATCGAGTGCCGCGTTGCCGGCGGCGGTGTGACCGGTCAGGCGGGTGCTATCCGCCACGGTATTTCCCGTGCGCTGCTGCAGTACAACAGCGACGAGCTGCGTGCCCAGCTGAAGAAGGCGGGCTTCCTGACGCGCGATCCGCGTATGAAGGAAAGAAAGAAGTACGGTCTCAAAGCCGCCCGTCGTGCACCGCAGTTCTCCAAGAGATAATTTCCCGGAAGAAAACAAAAAAGAAGTCGGATTTTCCGGCTTCTTTTTTTGTTTGACAGAGATATAAATGCAGCGCAGATCGGTGACTGAAGACGCTTGGGGAGCCGTATCGGTTGCCGATAATAAATTGTATCACGCAGAAAATCTCCGAAACCACTTTGGCTTCGGAGATTTTTTCAAAAGCGAAATTAGGACATGTCATATGTGCTGTAGCCGTATTTTTCGATCTGCTTTTGCAGCTGAAAAAAACGGGATGTGGCTTTTGTTTTTGCAAAAGGCAGAGGATGTTTTCCCTTTGGAAAAAATTTTATCACAGTTGGATGGGGCGCGGTGTAAAAAGCGAAAGAAAGATCGGTCACATCCCGCTCCCCGACACATATTTCCCCGCCGCCCTTTTCCAATCGGAAATTGCGGGCGCATTCCGCAAAGGAGATAAACCTATCTGCCGAAAGCGTGATGCCCTTTTCGTCTATGCGAACGATATTACTATCCGGACAGATGGCGTAATTATCAAAACAGACAGGTGACTGTTCCATTGCGGTTTTCCTCATTTCACGACAAAGATGCCGCCGGACTCGGCGGGGAGAGACAAAACGCCGTTTTCAATTTTGCCGTCGCCGATGACGGGGGTCGCGTTTTCAAACGGGGCGGGCAGCGCCAGTCCCGCCGGCTGCCACGCGCGGTTGACGGCGCAAAGCAGCGTTTCGGTTTCGTCGGCGCGGACAAAGCAGGCGATGTCCTCGTTGCCGCGCACGGCGGCAAAGCCGCCCTCTTTCAGCGCGGCGCAGCCGCGGCGGACGGCGCCGAGCTTTTTGTACCATTCTATGAGCGCCGTGTCCTCGTTTCCCCACGGATAGCAGCCGCGGTTGAAGGGGTCGCGATAGCCCTCCATGCCTGCCTCGTCGCCGTAATAGATGCACGGCACGCCCGGCAGGCAGAACTGCAACAGCGTTGCAATCCGCAGGCGGCGCACGCCGCTTTCCCGCTCGGCAGCGGACAGGTGATGCTGGGCCTGCCAATGCCGCCCTCTGCCGGCGGACGGCTCGCCCGCCAGCACGGTGAGCGCGCGCTCGGTGTCGTGCGTGCCGATGTGGTTCATGAGCAGGCGCAGCACCTGCGGCGGATAATTTTCCGCGATCCGCTCGACGGCGTTTGCAAATTCCGTCGAACCGCCGCCGTTCATGTAGCGCAAGATCGCGTCCCGAAACGGATAGTTCATCACGCTGTCCAGCTGTTTGCCGAGCAGATACGGCCGCAGGTGTCCATAGCTTTCCTTGCAGCTCGCGTCCTCCCACACCTCGCCGAGCAGCAGTGCGTCGGGATCCTCCGCCTTGACGGCGCGCCGCAGTGCATACAAAAAGCCGTCCGGCAGCTCGTCCGCCACATCTAGCCGCCAGCCGCCCGCACCTTTTCGGATGCGCTGTCGCACGATGCCGTCATCCCCCGCGATGTATGCCATAAACGAGGGCGTCATTTCGTCCAGCTCCGGCAGGGTGTCAAAGCCCCACCAGCTGGCATATTGCTCCGGCCAGCGATCGAAGTGATACCACGGATAATAGGGCGACGCGACGTCGCGGTATGCCCCGCCGTCACCGTAGCGCCCCTCGCGGTTGAAATATTTGCTGTCCGCGCCCGTGTGGCTGAACACGCCGTCGAGCAGCACACGCATGCCGTGCTTTTTCGCTTCCCGCATGAGCGTTGAGAAAGCCGTCTCGTCGCCGAGGAGCGGGTCGATGGTTTCATAGTCGGCGGTGTCATAGCGGTGATTGGAATGTGCCTCAAAAACGGGATTGAGATAGAGGCAGGTCACGCCGAGAGACGCGAGATAGTCGAGCTTTGCGGTGATGCCGTCGAGGTCGCCGCCGAAATAGTCGTTGTTGCGCACCTTGCCCGCGGCATCCGGCTGCCACACCGGCTGTCCGCCCCAGTCGTCCCGCAGAACGCGGTCGGCGGGCACATCCGTTTTCGGCTTGCCGGAGCAAAAAAAGCGGTCGGGGAAGATCTGATACATGATGCCGCCCGCCGCCCAGTCGGGTGTTTTGAAGTCTTTTTCAAAACAGGTCAGCTGCCACAGCGCCCCCGGCTTGCGCCACACATCCGCCGTCCCGTCCGCAAGCGCGACCAAAAACGCTGTGCCGTCGTCCTTTGTCAGTTCGAAGCCATAGCGATAGATCCCCGCGTCGGCGGGCGCAAAATCACATTCCCACCACTCGGTGCCACCATCCGGCTGTCCCGCCCAAAACATACCGTCCCGCCTTGTCGGCATGTTGGCGGCATAGACAAGCAAAAACGCCGCCCGCACGCCGAAGTGCCGCGGCAGACGCAGACGGAAATGCACCGAGGTGCCTGCCGCGACCGCGCCGACGGGCGCACGGTAGGCGCTGTCTCTGGAAGAAAAATAGGGCGTCACAAAACCTGCTCCCTTTCATAAAAGCGGTCAGTCCGCGAACAGACTGACCGCACAGATGTATATTATTCGTCGATGTTGACGACCTTCGGCGGCTCTTCGAGCAGCGCCGGATTTTTGATATACCGTTTGAACACATGAAACGCTCTGGCAAAATAGCTGCCCGCCGCGATGCGTTCGTCCATCACCAGACCCACCGGCAGGCAGCGATCGAACACGATCTCGCCCGACGCCGTGCGGCGCGGCACCTCGCGCTGGTTGCCGAGCGCCATGCCGACGCTCGTCGTGCCGAAGTCATAGACATGGTGATAGATGTGATTGGTGCGGATGCTGGCAAGATTGGTGATGAGCAGGCTCGCGTGGAACGGGCTCAGCTCCACGATGCTTTTCGGCAGCCATCCGTGCTTGTCAAGAAACCGCAAAAAGCTCACGCCGACGCGCAAAAGCCCCGGAATGCGGGTCAGCGTGTCGATCATTTTGTCGGTGCTGTTCTCTGTAGAGTATTTGCGGTTGTCGGTGACATAATGCAAAACCTTTTCCTGTACGTCAAAAATGGTATCTTCTACCGACAGGTGGATCTTGGACATCGTTTCGTTTTCCATGGAATTGGCTTTGAGCACCACCATGCTCACCGTCACGTCCTTGTGCGCATATACCTTGCGGTTGACGACAAAGCGGTTGAGCGCGGGGAACTCCGCCATCGTCCGCAGATAGGCAGCGAGAATGAGCGCCATGTGCGAAATGACAACGCCCTCGGCGGCTTTGCCGCGGATATAGCGCTGCATCGGCTCCATGGGCAGATTGAGCGTGGTCATGTTCATGGAATCGTGCCGCTCGACCATGATGTGCGGCACAATACGGTACATCGGGTCTACTTTTTTGAGTTTTCTGCCGTCGCAGCGCATGAGATCACCCTTTCGCGGCATCTTGCCGCGTTCATAGATTGTTCACGCGCAAGTATAGCACATCCCGCTGCATTTGTCAAAAAGAAACGAAAAAACGCCTCAATTTTCCAAAAAGCGAGCAAGCAGCGCCCGTTCGTTTTTTGCCGCATCGCCCGACCGCGCGGCAAAAAGCAGCCCGTCGCGCTCCTGCAGCACGGCAAAAAAGTCGTCCGAAACGTGCGGCGCGACCAGCTCCTCATAGCAGGCGGGTTCCATCACAAACAGGCGGTAGTCGTCATTGAGAAACGAGGTGAGGAGCATTTCCCGCTGCAGCGTCGCGTTTTTGAGTTCTTCGCTCACGGTGAGCGCCCGCAGGGAGAGGTTCACTCTGCCGTCCCCGTCCACATCCTCGCCGACGGCGCAAAGCGCGTCTGTGAGCGCCTTCTGCCTTTCCGAGGAGAGCGGAAGCGCGGTGACGAGCGTCAGGGTGTAGTCATATTCGGCGGGCTTCAAGAGCTCGACGGTCGGGATGAGAATGATGAGAAAGGCAACGATACCCTCGATGATCCAAAGGATATATTTTTTATAGTGCCGTTTCCATTTTTCCTTTGCGGTCGGCACGGTGGTGTCAATGTCGCCGAACGTGTCCTGGACATGGCGGGTGTCGGTTTTTATGTACCATTCTCTGGACATGGTGCGTCCCCCTTTGCTGCAGCGGATTTTGCCGCCTGACGGAATTGCAGCGGCGTCATTTTTTTTGCCGCCCTGAAGCGGCTGATGAAATAGGAGGCGGTGGAAAAGCCGACCGCCTGTGCGACCTCGGTGACGCTGTCGTCGGTAAGCAGCAACAGCTGCTCCGCGTGCCGCAGCCGCACCAGCGTCACATAGTCGGAAAAGGACTGATGCATGGCGCGCTTGAACATGCGGGAAAAATAGGTCGCGGACACGCCGCAGGCGTCCGCCGTCTCCACGGCGGTGAGATCGGCATAGTGCGCCTGCACATAGGCGATGGCGTGCTTGACAAATTCCGTTTGCCCCATGTCGCGGATGCGGGACAAAAGCGGCACATGCTGCGCTTCCCAGCAGCGCAGGATATAGAGATAGATCTGCGTCACGTCGGCGCGCAGGCTCAGCTCATAGCCGAGCGCCTGTTCCTCCCATTCGCTGCGGATGTGATAGAAAAGCGCGGGCAGCGTCGTTTCCGCCAGCGCTGCGGGCGGAAACAAAATCTGCTTTTCGCCGGTGTTTTCCATCAGCGCCAGTACATAGCCGTATGCCGACGGCGTTTGTTCGTCGGCAAGCAGCACCTGGGGCAGAAATTTCACAACGATATAGGTGCATTTTCCATTGCTGCACGCCACGTCGTGCGGGCAGCCCGTGTGCACGATAACCATGCCGCCCGCCGGCAGCGCATATTGCTTTGCACCGATGAACACCTGCGCCGTGCCGGAGACACCGAACAAAAGCTCGGTATACTCGTGATAGTGCAGCTGCGTCGGGCGGGTGGTGTTCTCCAGCCCGACGGTGATGCACTGGATCGGCATGCGCACGCCGTCGCGGTAAAACGGCTTTTCATAAAATGCCATACAGACCTCACAACAAAAAATTGATATTTTTACACAGAAATATTGTAGCATATTTCGACGGCGCTGTCTATAATGAAATTACACTTTGAAACGGAGGGAAACATTATGATACGTGTACTTGTCTGGAACGAATATGAACATGAGCGCTGCGAGGAATCCATCGCTGCCATCTACCCCAAGGGCATCCACGGGGCGATCGCGGAATTCCTCGGCAAGGAAGAGGACTTCACCGTGCGCACGGCGACCCTGCAGGATGAAAACTGCGGCATCACGAAGGAAATTCTCGATGAGACCGACGTGCTGATCTGGTGGGGACACATGGCGCACCACAAGGTGCCCGATGAGGTCGCTTTCCTGGTGCGGGACGCGGTGCTGTCCGGCATGGGCTTCATTGCGCTGCATTCGGCGCACCATTCGAAGCCGTTCTGCTATCTCCTCGGCACGTCCTGCAACCTCACCTGGCGCGAGAGCGGGGACAGCGAGGTGCTGTGGGTCATCGAGCCTGCGCACCCCATCACCAAGGACATCGACCGCTATTTCACCCTGGAGCACGAGGAGACCTACGGCGAGCCGTTTGTCATCCCGACGCCGGATAAGCTGCTGCTCATCGGCAACTACAGCGGCGGCGAGGTGTTCCGCTCCGGCTGTCTCTATGAGCGCGGCAACGGCAAGATCTTCTATTTCCAGCCCGGTCATGAGTCCTTCCCGACCTTCTATCAGGCGCCGGTGCAGAGCATCATCAAAAACGCGGTGCGCTTTGTCGCGCCCGCCTGCCGCATCGACACCACCTGCCCGCACGTGAGAAATATACACGACGACGAACCTTACGTACGATAAATAAAAGGAGAGAAAATCATGGCAAGATTGATCAAGGTCGGCATCATCGGCTGCGGCGGCATCGCTAACGGTAAGCATATGCCGTCCCTCAAAAAGGTGCAGGACTGCGAAATGGTCGCGTTCTGCGACATCGTCGAGGAGCGTGCCCAAAAGGCGGCAAAGGCGTTCGGCACTGCCGACGCAAAGGTATACACCGACTATAAGGAGCTTTTGAAGGACCCCGCGATCGAGGTGGTGCACGTCTGCACCCCCAACCGCTCCCACAGCTTCATCACGGTGGACGCGCTGCAAGCGGGCAAGCATGTCATGTGCGAAAAGCCGATGGCGATCAACGCCGCCGAGGCGCAGAAGATGCTTGACGCGGCGAAGGAGACCGGCAAAAAGCTCACGATCGGCTATCAGAACCGTTTCCGCGACGACTCTCTCTACTTAAAGCGCGAAGCCGACGAGGGCACGTTCGGCGATATCTATTATGCCAAGGCGACGGCGCTGCGCCGCCGTGCCGTCCCGACCTGGGGCGTGTTCCTCAACGAATATGAGCAGGGCGGCGGTCCGCTCATCGACATCGGCACCCATGCGCTGGATCTGACGCTGTGGACGATGAACAACTATAAGCCGAAATATTGCCTCGGCACGGCTTATCACAAGCTCAACAACGACACCGAGCAGGGCAATATGTGGGGCAACTGGGATCCCGAAAAGTTCACGGTCGAGGACTCCGCTTTCGGCTTTGTGGTGATGGAGAACGGCGCGACGGTGTTTTTGGAGTCCGCATGGGCGCTCAACACCCTGGACGTGCGCGAGGCGGTCACCACCGTCTGCGGCACAAAGGCGGGCGGCGACATGCAGGACGGCGTGCGCATCAACGGTATCCGCGGCGGCAGACAGTATGTGCTGCGCCCGAACTTTGAAGCGGGCGGCGTGGCGTTCAACGACGGTGCGAAAAGCGAAAGCGCCGCCGACCGCGAGGAACGCCTGTGGATCGAAGCGGTGCGCAACGACACCGAGGTGCTGACAAAGCCGGAGCAGGCGTTCTGCGTGACCCGTATTTTGGAGGGTATCTACACCTCCGCCAAGACCGGCACGATCTACAATTTCTGATAAAACATAAAAAGCGGCGGCACCCCTTTTTTAGGGGTGCCGCCTTTCATGTTTTGGGGTTGTCTGTTAAAGATCCTCTGTGTATTCCAGCGATTTCAAAAATGCCCGTATTTCCTCGGCAACATCCTGCGGCATGGCATACAGGGAAGCATATTTCCCCGTGACCTGCTTGTTTTCGGATGCTTCCTGCTGTGTGTCGGTCGAAAACTGCCCGTCATCTCTCACACTGACGGCGATCCTGTCGAGCCGTTTGTCCCCCTGATACACGATGATCGGGATAAATCCGCCGTAGAGCCCCTCGTGCGTTTTGTGCAGATAGGCACCCTCTGTCCGCTGCAGCAGCGCATAAAGGGTTTCATATTCCTTTGTCCCCTTGTGCAGCGTCACCGCCTTGAAGGGCGGAGAGGTTATGTGGGAAATGCGGATAGCGTCCGCCTTTTCCCAATACGGCAGCTCTGCCAACGCCATGCTTTCCGGCGCGGCGGGTTTCGTCTTTTGGGACGAAACGGTGGTTTTCTCCGTTGTTGTGCCGACATGCGGCGCGGCGGTCGAAACGGTGGGCAATTCCTCTGTCACGCTGTCTGTCGACACAAAGTCCTTGCACGCGGCAAGTCCCGACAACGCGATGACGGCGGCAGCACACAACACGGCAGCATACCTTTTCATTTTGCACCCTCCTGTCAACGAAGCATAAGAACCTCTTGTGTGATGCGGGAAAATGCATGAGTACTATCATTATAGTAACATTTACCGTGCGCAATGTCAACAGGACGCAGAAAAACCGCGGCGCTTCAAAAGCGCCGCGGTTTTTCGCTTTGTCTTATTCCTTTGTGTCGTCGTCCTCGGTCAGCAGGGTCTCAAGCGTGATCGCATCGGTCAGCGGCGACGGGGTTTCCGCGATGGGCAGCGGTGCCGGCGGCACCGCGTCCTCGGGCGCTAAAACGAGCGGGTCTTTCTCCTTTTTTCTGCCCGTGACGATGAGCAGCAGGATGAATGCGACAAGGCTGACGGCGGACAGCAGCAGTCCCGCATACAGTCCGCGCGGAACATAGCGGAATGAGACCTCATGCTTGCCCGCTCCGATGTCAAACGCCAAAAACGCGCCCTGCGAGCCGTCGTCGTTCAGATCGCCGATGGGATAGGCGTCTACCTTTTCCCCGTCCACCGTCACCGTCCAGCCCGCGTCATAGGGGATGGACGAGAACACGGTGCCGTTTTTGGCGGCGTCCAGCGTACCGACAATGCGGCTGTCGGTGAACGACGTCACCTGCAGCCCCTCGGCGGCAAGCGCCGTCATGTGCTTTTCGAGCAACGCCGTGTCCAGCGCGGCGACATAGATATTGCCGCTCACGGCGCTGTCGGCGGTGACGGAAATGTTGAGTGTCGAGCCTTCTGCGAGCGTGCCCGCGTCGATGATATACGGCTCGTC
>URNF01000003.1 GCA_900549155.1 uncultured Oscillospiraceae bacterium
CGAGAGGACCGGGATGGACGCACCTCTGGTGCACCAGTTGTCACGCCAGTGGCACGGCTGGGCAGCTATGTGCGGATTGGATAAACGCTGAAAGCATCTAAGCGTGAAGCCAGCCTCAAGATTAGATATCCCACTGATTTATCAGGTAAGGTCCCATGAAGACTACATGGTTGATAGGCTGCATGTGTAAGGGTGGTGACACCTTCAGCTTGGCAGTACTAATAGACCGAGGGCTTGACCACCGTCAGGCTCATCTTGATTGATCATTTTTGATATGCGATGTATGCTCATCGCTAAAGGCGAGTTTCTCGTCAGGTTCTTATCCGTTTTCTTCTTCTCCTTTGTTCAGTTCTCAGGGTACAAAAAGCCTGTCGGATTTCCGACAGGCTTTTTTCTTGCTTTCGGCGCTTTGCCCTTACCGCTTTTGTCCTTGGCGTTTTGCCATTGGCGCTTTTGTCCTTGGCGCTTTTGACTTTGCTGTTTTTTCTCTTGGTGTTTTTGGCTTTGACGCTTTGGTTTTGGTGCCGTTGGCTTTGATGCTTTCTGTGTCGGCGCTTTTTTCTTTTCGCTTCGGGGCTTTTGGCTTTTCCTTTCTGTGTTCCTCAGCTCCTCGGCGGATTTTTCGGCTTTGCTATTTTTGCCGCCTTATAAAGGCGCACCTTGACAGGGCGGCAGTCTCTGATTATGATAGTGAATAGCAATGTTCTCGGAGGTACGAAATGAAAATTGAAGCCTACAGCGGGAAATATGACGACGAGATCATCGCGCTGGTTTTGTCCATACAAAACGAGGAAGCCAAGATCGACCTTTCTCTTGTCGAACAGCCGGATCTTACCGACATCGCCCGCTTTTATCAGAAGGACGGCGGGAACTTCTGGATCGCACTTGCCGACGGCAAAGTGATCGGCACAGTGGGACTCATGATGAAAGAAAACGGTTGTGCCGTTCTCAAATAGTTTTTCGTCCAAAAGGCATACCGTTCGCAGAAGGTCGGTCTTGCTCTGTATACACAGCTGCTGACCTTTGCCGCGGGAAAGGGCGTAAAGCGCGTGATACTGGACACGCCGTCGGTGGCGCATGCGTCCCACCGTTTTTATGAGCGCGCCGGTTTTCGGCAGATCACCAAAGCGCAGCTGTCTGTTCCATGCCTAGACAAAGCAATCGGGATACAATAGTTTTTTCGGCTAAACATCGTTGTCATCGGCTTTGTTGCCCTCGCTCGCAATACGACAGTATTCCTCGCGCTGTTTGCCGAAAATCTTCGACCTGAAACGAGAAGATTTTTTCGTTTTGGAAGTCGAAGAACGCAGACATACTCTATGTATTGATACCATCGATTGACAAGAGAAGACGAGGTTTTGACGGGCAGAAATGCGCTCATACTGCGTCAAGACACTTGAAAATACGAACAGTATTTCCCGCGTGCCTTTCCTTGCCTGAGCACATTTCTGCTCCGACAAAACTGCTTCGCACCTGCCGCCGATGCATTTTCGAGTGATTTTTGGTTTTTGAACTGCAGGCGGGCTGACGCCCGCCAAGGCGAAAAGGACAAAAAGCACCGAAAAGTCGCGGCAGCAGGCTTGTTTGCCCTTGTCAACCGATGGTAGTGATGAGACAAACAAAACGGGAAAATATTCCGTTTCAGGAACTGTTGTACCCTGATTGGTTTGTTTTTCCCGACCGCGACTCGCTTTTGTATATGCTGGATCTGTAGGCGTGCGGCAGTGTAATGTCTATCGGAGGTAACCATGAACAGAAAAAATGCAAAATCGTATATGGCACTGATATCCGCAATGCTGATCTTCGGCACGCTGGGAATCTTCCGCCGCTATATTCCCTTTTCTTCCGGCATGCTTGCCTTCTTTCGCGGAATCCTCGGCAGCGCCTTTCTGCTGATCTTCCTGTTTGCAAAGGGCGGCAGACTGCAGCGGGTGAAGCGGAAAACGTTTTGCTTGCTGGCGGTGACGGGCGCACTCATCGGACTGAACTGGATGTTGCTTTTTGAAGCATACAACTACACCACGGTTGCCACGGCAACCATGTGCTACTATATGCAGCCGACCATTGTCATTCTTTTGTCTCCGCTTGTGTTCCGCGAAAAGCTCACCTGCAAAAAGCTCCTCTGCGCGCTTGCCGCCATTGTCGGCATGGTCTTTGTTTCGGGCATTTTGAACGGCAGCAGCCTGCAGCTGCAGGATATCAAGGGTGTGCTGTTCGGGCTTGGTGCCGCCGCGCTTTATGCTACTGTTGTGATCTTAAACAAAAAGGTGACGCTGGAAAACGTGTATGAAAAGACCATCATACAACTGATAGCCGCAGCCGTCATCATGATCCCGTATCTGTTGCTGACAGAGGACTTTGCCGCTGTCACCGTGAATGCAACGGCGGTCGGCATGGTGCTGCTTGTCGGCATTGTGCACACAGGCATTGCGTATGCCTTGTATTTCGGCAGCATGAAAAATCTGAAGGCACAGTCCATCGCCGTGATGAGCTATATCGATCCGGTGTTTGCGCTGTTTTTGTCCGCTGCGGTTCTGCACGAAAAGCTGTCGCTTTTCGGCATCATCGGCGCGGTGCTGATCATCGGCTCCGCGCTCGTCAGCGAGACGACGGGGGAATGAAAAACCGCGTCAACGGTTTTCCCTTGCAAACACCTTGGGTGTCACACCGTATTTTTTCTTGAAAACGGATGAAAAATAGGCGGGATTGCAAAATCCGAGACTGTCGGAGATCTCCGTGACCGAATAGGACGACTGCCGCAAAAACCACGCCGCTTCGTCCAGCCGCAGATTTTCGATATAGACGCTGATGCTGACACCGGCGCGCTTTTTGAAAAGGTGACTGAGCATGGAAACGCTGCAATGAAACCGTTTTGCGAGGTCTTCCATGGTGATGCGCGCGGTGTGGTGCGCGGTGATATACCGCACGATCTCCGCATAGAAGTCGCCGCTGTCCTTGTTGATGGCGGCTTCTCTCTCCAAATACTGTTCCAGCATGAATTGCAGCGGACGGATGACGGCGTCGAGCGCCGCTTTCTCCGGAATGGCTGCCGAGAGCGCGTCGCTGCGCATTTTCAGCAGTGCATCGCACGGCACATGATTTTTCTCCGCAAAGTGCCGCGCTTTGCTTTGCGCCGTTTTCTCATCGCGCCCGACATATCCGCTCACCGAAATGAACCCCACCACCTGTCCGCCGCAGGTCACAGGGTATACATATTCTCCCACACCGGCATAGCAGACACCGAAAAACGCGCCCGCACGGCATTTTTCGATGACGCTGTGCTGTTTTTTTATGCAGACATCCAGATTGCCCATGATATTTTTGATGTAGGCGCAGTAGGGATTCAGATGAAAATTATAGCGGATAAGCTCCGGGACGGTGACAAATTCCCCGTGCAGCGTCACAAAAAGCCGCTGGTTGGTTATCAGAAAATCGATATAGCTGCAAATGTCCTGCAATTCCATTTTTATCCCACCGATTTGCACGATTTTGTTATTTTCAAAGCGAAATACAGTTGAAACAAACAGTTTTCAACAGTATACTACAAGCAGAAGGACGCTGTCAAGGGTGGGACGAACATGAAGCATACAGAACACTTTGCCGATCTTTGCGTGGTCGGCGGCGGCATGGCGGGCATCTGCGCCGCGCTTTCTGCGGCAAGACACGGGGCGCAGGTAGTTTTGATGCAGGATCGCGGCGTGCTCGGCGGGAATGCATCAAGCGAGATCCGCATGTGGATCTGCGGTGCGCACGGCAAGGATCACCGCGAGACAGGCATTGTCGAAGAACTCATGCTGAAAAATTTCTATCAAAATCCGCAGCTGAGCTATCCGCTGTGGGATGCTACCCTGTTTCATGCGGTATCGCAGCAGGAAAATCTCACGCTGCTACTCAACACAAGCTGTCTTGACGCGGCGACGGAAAACGGAAAGATCGTCAGCGTCACGGGGTGGCAATCCCCCGCAGAGACCATGCACACCGTGAGGGCGCGCTTTTTTGCGGACTGCTCCGGTGACAGCATTTTGGCGCCCCTCACGGGGGCAGCGCATCGCTATGGCAGAGAGGCGCGCGACGCGTTTGGCGAAAGCAACGAGCCGGAGCAAGCCGACAAAAAGACGATGGGCATGAGCTGCCTTTTTCAGGTGCGGGAAACGGACAGGGAGCAGAAATTCACCCCGCCCGCGTGGGCATACCGCTATCCCACCGATGCCGACATCCCCTTTCGGGAGCATGATCTTTCCACGAATTTCTGGTGGATCGAAACGGGCGGCGAGGGCGACTGCATCCACGACACTGACAAATGTCGCGATGAGCTGCTGAAAATGGCATACGGCGTTTGGGATCACGTCAAAAACCACGGCGACCACGGCGCGAAAAACTATGTGCTCGACTGGGTGGGGCTGCTGCCGGGCAAGCGCGAAAGCAGGCGGTATGTCGGAAAATACACCGTCACACAAAACGATGTCACGGCAGGCGGCAAATTCGCGGACATCGTTGCCTACGGCGGGTGGAGCATGGACGATCACTTTCCGGCGGGCATGGCGCACAAGACCTCCCATCCCACCGTCTACCATCCCGCGCCCTCGCCGTGGGGCATCCCTTTCAGGGCGCTTTGCTCGGAAAGCATCGAAAATCTCCTGTTTGCGGGTCGCAACATCAGCGTCACCCACGCCGCACTGTCCTCGTCGCGTGTGATGGCGACCTGTGCGCTGCTCGGTCAGGCGGTCGGCACAGCGGCGGCGCAAATGGTGCATGACGGAGCAAATACCGACACGCTCAACATCGAAAAGCTGCAAAACACGCTCATGGAGGACGATTGCTGGCTGCCGGGGAAGCAAAGACAAGTTGCGGCGCTGTCGCAGCGGCTGCATTGCAACGCCCCCGTGGTCATCAACGGGAAAGAGCGGGGCGACGAAAACAAGTGGATCGGCAAAAAAGGGGACTTTCTGGAATTTCGGGACGACAAGCCGTTTCACCTGCGCGGCATACGGCTCGTGCTCGACAGCGATCTCAACCGGGACTATCAAAATATGCCCTGCTGCATCCGTCTGCACGAGGAGCGCTTCAGGCTTCCCAAAACGCTCATAAAAGATCTCGATATTGTGCTCACCCTTTCGGACGGCAAGACCAAAACGCTCGCGCTGCGGGATGTGCACACGCGCTTTCTGCGTCTTTTCGCGGATGAGGAAGTGACAAGTGTGCGGCTTTCCCCGCTTGCAACAAACGGCGCGGAAACCTATAACATTTTTAGTTTCGAGGTGTTCTGAATGTATATCGTGGAAAAGGCAAGACAAACGGAGATCGCGGGAACCTATGACGTCATTGTTGCGGGCGCGGGGCCGTCCGGCTTCGCGGCGGCGGTGACGGCGGCGCGAAACGGTGCGAAAACGCTGCTCATCGAGGCGCAGGCGGGCGTCGGCGGCGTCTCGACGAGCGGGATGATGAGCCATTTCACCGGCAGGGTGGAAAGCGCGCTGTATGAGGAAATTCTGGATCGCGCACACGAAAAGAATTATTTTGCGTGCGACGACAAAACAAAGATCGATCCGGAGCTTTTGAAGAATACCTATCTCGAAATGCTCCGTGAGGCGGGTGTGGAGCTGTTGCTGTACACCTTTGTCTGCGATGTGCTGATGGACGAAAACAGCGTCGTCGGCGTGATCACGGAAAGCAAAAGCGGCAGAAGAGCATGGCGCGGCGCGGTCGTGATCGACGGGACGGGCGACGGCGATGTGGCGTGTTTGGCGGGTGCGGCATACTTTAAGGGGCGCGAAAGCGACGGAAAGATGCAGCCGGCAACGCTCATGTTCAAGGTCGGCGGGGTGGATATGTCCCGCGCGGTGTTTCCGCCGTCTTTTGAAACAACGGTGGAGACCACAAAGGGAGAATTGCAGGCGCTGGCAAAAGAGCATTTGCCGTTTCCGGCGGGGCATGTGCTGCTGTATAGCTCGCCCATTCCCGGTGTCGTCACCTGCAACATGACCAACTGCATCGACATAGACGGCACAAAGGCGGAGGATCTTACCCGCGCGGAAACGGTCTGCCGTTCGCAGATGGCGCCGATTACGGCGTTTCTGCGTGAATATGTGCCGGGATATGAAAAGTGCTATATCCTCAGTGCGGCATCGCTCATCGGCATCCGCGAAACGCGGCACTTTGTCGGCATGAAACAGCTCACCGAAAGCGACATCGCCGCAGCGCGGCAATTCGAGGATGCGGTCGTGCGCGGTGCGTGGTTCAATTTTGATGTGCACAATCTCACCGGTGCAAGCCTTGACAAGACCGGTGTGCAAAAGCACTTTAAGCAGCAAAACGGCTACACCATTCCCTATGGCTGCATGGTGCCGGAAAAGGTGGACGGTCTTTTGCTGACGGGGCGCAACATTTCGGGCACGCATATGGCACATTCCAGCTTCCGCGCGATGCCGATATGCGTCGGCATCGGTGAGGCGTGCGGCGCGGCGGCAGCGATCGCCGCACAAAAGCATACAGCGCCGAGACGGGTCTTGCCCGCAGAGATCAGAAAACGGATTTTTCAGTGAGGAGAAAAGCGTATGGCGGAAATTGTTTTTACAGGCGACCTCATGTGCAGCCCGTCCATGACGGAGTGATCCGGTCAAAACTATGACGTGTTCTTCGAAAGAACGGGATCGCTGTTTCGCGATGCGGATCTCGCGGTCGGCAATCTCGAAACGCCTGTTGCGGGGGAAGCGCTCAGGTATACCTTCGAGAGATATTCGCGTTCAACACGCCCGACGGCTATGTTGCGTCGCTGAAAAAGGCGGGCTTCGATCTGCTTTGTCTTGCCAACAATCATGTTATGGACAGAGGGGAAGAGGGCATTCGGAACACGCTTGCAAGCTGCCGCAGACTGGGTGTGGACACCGTCGGTGCATACGCGACGGCAAGCGAAAGGGACACCGTCTGCATCAGAAGCATCGACGGCATCCGCGTGGCGTTTTTGAATTATACCTACGGCACAAATGCCTTTGCGCACCACCGCTATCTGGAGCATAACTATATGGTCAATCTTTTCCAGCCCGAGGAGAACAACAGCGGCGCGGATTGGTTCTACTGGGCGTTTTGCGCGGAAAATGCAAACGGCAGGACGCTGACCTTTCATTTCGCCGAAAACCGCCTTGGCTATTTCGGACCGGCGGTGAGCCACGATCTGCGCGATTGGACATGGCTCGGTGCGGGAGAAGAAAACAGCTTTACCTATACGTTCGGCGAAGAGGAAAGCTGCGTCTATTTCGCGCACCATATGCTGTATGACACGGATAGATTTTATCGGCTGATGCAGGCACACGCAATCGAAATAAAAGAGCTGTGCAAAACGAAAAAGGGGTGCAGCGTGCCGTGCGCCGCGTTTGGCGCGGGCGAAAAAACGGCCCTTTTCACGCCCGCCACCACGCCTGCGAATCGACGGGGAATTATGTTCTCGTGGGAGTGCTGGAACACTTGCTGTCGTTGCCGGAGATCCCGTTTCGCTGTGTCGTCATTCCGTTTGTCGACTTTGACGGTGTCGTGGACGGCGATTAGGGAAAGGGCAGACTGCCGCGCGATCACGGTGAGGATTATGAGGATGCGCCGCTGCATGCGGAGACAGCGGCTATCATGCGCCTCGTGCGGGAGCAGGACGTTCTTTTTGGCTGCGATTTCCATTCGCCGTGGCACAAGGGCGGGGAGAACAACACCTGCTTTATGGCGTATAACGGCACGGAGCACCTGACGGAATATGCAGCGTTCGGCACGCTGTTGGAAGCGGCGGTCACGGCGGACGCCTTTGCCTATCGCTGCGAAAACGATCACCCGTTCGGGGTGGGATGGAATGTGCCGGGCGAGCGGGATCTTGTGGACTATCTCGATCTGTGCGGGGCAAAGCTCGCCTTTGTTCTGGAAACTGCCTTTTTCGGCACAAGGGAAAATGTTTTCACCGGGGCGCGGGCAGTGCGGCTCGGCAACTGCTTCGGCAAAGCCCTGATGCGCTATCTCGGCTTTGACAAATAACAGACTGTAAAAAGCGTGCCCTCACGGTAGACCGTGGGGGCACGCTTTTCTCATTTTTTCTTTTTGGGCATTGGGGTGATGCGCTCCAAGAGCGGGATGAGCTTTTGGAGCAGAGCGGCATTCTCAATGTCCGGCATATAGTGCTCCTTTGCACCGTCATAGGGAAAGCCGCGCGGGGCGTCTGCCAGAAGCGGCGCCACCTCCGGCAGCATCTTCACAAACACGCAGTTATCGCACAAAAGCAGGATCGGCTTATCGTTCAGATAGACCATGTATTCTCCGAACATTTTGCGGCTGCGCACGTCGCCGAAGCCGCAAATGCAGTCACAGACGAAATCGCAATAATCAGCGGTGGTTGCCATGTCTGGTCTCCTTCCGTATGCTGTTTCTTTTCAGAAAAACCGCCGCCGAGGGTGCGGCGGCGGCTCTGGAAATTATAATGCTTCCATGCTCTTTTCGAGAAGTGCCAGCTTTTCGCGCAGGCGGTCGGCGCTTGCGCGCGTGCTCTCGACAACGGCGGCGGGCGCTTTCCCCGTGAAAGCGGGGTTGTCAAGCCGCGCCAAAATGCCGTCAAGCTGCTTTTGCGCACTGTCCTTTTCCTTTTGCAGACGCGCCTTTTCCGCAGCCACATCCACAAGCTCCGCCATCGGGATCTTCACGGTGGCGTCCGCAGTGACGATGCTGACGGCACCCGCCACATCGAACACTTCGCCGATCTTCAAGTCCGAAGCAGAGGCGAGCCTTGTGATGAACGGCACGCCCGCCTTGAAGGTGTCGGCAAAGGCAGTCTCGATGAACACCTCCGCCTTGCGGGACGGCGGCACATTCATTTCGGCGCGGCGATTGCGGATCGCACGGATCGCCGTCATGATGCGCTCCATCTCCTGCTCCTCGGCGGCAAAATGCAGCGCCTCGGTGTAGACGGGCCACTTGGCGCACATGAGCGCATCGCCCGTGTGCGGCAGCGACTGCCAGATCTCTTCGGTGATGAACGGCATGAACGGATGCAAAAGTTTCAGCATACCGGTCATGGTATACACCAGCACGCGCAGCGCGTCGATGCGTCCCTCGCCCTGCAGGCGGATCTTGGAAAGCTCGATATACCAGTCGCAGAAGTCGTCCCAAATGAAGTCATAGAGCTTTTGCACCGCAATGCCCAATTCGAACTTTTCGAGATTTTCGGTCACGGCGGCGGCAAGATCGTTGAACTTCGTCAAGATCCAGCGGTCGTCGATCGTCAGCGTTTCAGGCAGCGTCAGCGGCACATCGTCCTCGCCGATGTTCATGAGGATAAAGCGCGAAGCGTTCCACAGCTTGTTGGCAAAATTGCGGGATGCCTCGACCTTTTCGCGGATATACCGCATGTCGTTTCCGGGGCTGTTGCCGGTCGCCAGCGTGAAGCGCAGCGCGTCCGCGCCGAATTCCTTGATGACCTCGAGCGGATCGACACCGTTGCCGAGCGATTTGGACATCTTTCTGCCCTGCGCATCCCGCACCAGTCCGTGGATGAACACGGTCTTGAACGGTACATCACCCATGTGCTCCAGTCCGGAGAACATCATGCGGGCGACCCAGAAGAAGATAATGTCATAGCCCGTGACCAGCGTGTCGGTCGGATAGAAATAGGAAAGCTCGGGCGTCTTGTCGGGCCAGCCCAGCGTGGAGAACGGCCAAAGGGCAGAGGAGAACCAGGTGTCCAGCGTGTCCTCGTCCTGCGTCAGATGCGTCTTGCCGCACTTGGGGCAGACGGTGGGTTCGTCGCGGCTCACGATCACCTCGCCGCAGTCCGCACAATACCATGCGGGAATACGGTGTCCCCACCACAGCTGGCGGGAAATGCACCAGTCACGGATGTTTTCCATCCAGTTATAGTAGATCTTGTCAAAGCGCTCCGGCACAAATTTCGTTTTGCCCTCGCGCACCGCCTTGATCGCCGGCTCGGCAAGCGGCTTCATCTTCACGAACCACTGCAGCGAAACGCGCGGCTCAATGACGGTGTGGCAGCGATAGCAGGTGCCGACATTGTGCTTGAGCGGTTCGACCTTCACGAGGACGCCCGCTTCCTTCAGATCGTCCACGATCGCCTTGCGGCACTGAGCGATCGTCATGCCGGCATATTTGCCCGCAAGCTCGTTCATGTGCCCGTCGTCGGTGGTGACGGTGATGACCTCGAGATTGTGGCGCAGCCCCACCTCAAAGTCGTTCGGGTCGTGCGCAGGGGTGATCTTCACCACGCCGGTGCCGAAATCCATTTCGACATATTCGTCGGCGATGATCGGGATTTCCTTGCCGACAAGCGGCAGGATGAGCATTTTGCCCACAAGCGCTTTATAGCGCTCGTCGTCGGGATGCACCGCGACGGCGGTATCGCCCAGCATGGTTTCGGGGCGGGTGGTGGCAAGCTGCAGATAGCCGCTGCCGTCGGCAAGCGGATACCGCAGGTGATAGAAAAAGCCGTCGGTCTCCTGGAACTCCACTTCCGCGTCGGAGATCGAGGTACGGCAGTGCGGACACCAGTTGATGATGCGCTCGCCGCGATAAATGAGCTTTTGCTCATACAGCTTCACGAACACCTCACGCACGGCTTTGGAACAGCCCTCATCCATGGTGAAGCGCTCGCGCTCCCAGTCGCAGGAAGAGCCGATCTTGTGCAGCTGCTGCACGATGCGGCCGCCATAGACCTCTTTCCATTTCCACGCGCGCTCCAAAAAGGCGTCTCTGCCGATGTCCTCCTTGGTGATGCCCTCTTTTTTCATCGCCTCGACGATCTTCGCCTCGGTGGCGATGGACGCGTGATCCGTGCCGGGCATCCACAGCGCCTCATAGCCCTGCATGCGCCGCCAGCGGATCAGAATGTCCTGCAGCGTGTTGTCGAGCGCGTGTCCCATATGCAGCTGTCCGGTGATGTTCGGAGGCGGCATGACGACGGTATACGGCTTTTTCTCGACGCCGTTTTCATCCTTTGCATGCGCCTTTGCGTGAAACCAGCCGCCTTTCAGCCAAAAATCATAGATGCGATCCTCCACTTCGCTCGGATCATACACCTTTGCCAATGTTTTTTTCTCTGCCATGCTCCACTTCCCCGTCCCCCAAAAGCGGGACTTTCTTTCGATTTTACCGCTTTCGCGGTATTGTCCTTATTATACTACATTTTATGGTAAAATCAAGCATAAAAAGCGGAAAGCCACCGTCTCAAATCAGACGGTGGCTTTACACGCGTTAAAGGGGTGTTGAGGAGGGGAATTATACCCGCTTCGTGAAGGGGAAGGTGCGGCTCCGTTCCGTCTTCCGGGTACAGTTAGAGTATAGCGTGCCCACATGAGGAATGGATGAACGAACTGTGAATAGAATGTAAGAAAATTATTTTGTGAAAACACAAACAAATGTTTGCATTTTTGAAAACGGTGTGCTATAATAGGGTCGATGACAGAAGAATTGAGACGAAAGGATGTTTGTATGAAGCCGTTGACCGAGAAACAGCAGCAGGTGCTCACCTTTTTGAAGGAACGTGCACAGGACGGTCTGCCGCCCTCTGTGCGGGAAATTTGCAGTGCGACCGGGATCAAATCCACCTCGACGGTGCATGCCTATCTGCGTCTTTTGGAGGACGAGGGATACATTTCGCGTCAGAGCGGTCTAAACCGCGCGATCCGCCTGCCGGGGGAGAGCGTGGTGCGCGTGCCGCTGCTCGGCAAGGTGACGGCGGGCATTCCCATTCTCGCCGTGGAGCAGGTCGAGGAATATGTGCCGTATTCCGGCGGCGGGTATCATGCGGGCGAGCTGTTTGCGCTGCGCGTGTCCGGCACCAGTATGATCAACGCCGGTATTCTGGACAAGGATATCGTCATTGTCAAAAAGACGCCGGTCGCCGAAAACGGCGACATCGTGGTGGCGCTGATCGGCGACGAAGCCACCGTCAAGCGCATCTACCGCGAAAAGGATCACATCCGGCTGCAGCCGGAGAACGACGCCTTTGAACCGATCATCGTGAAAGAGGTCGTGGTTCTCGGCAAGGTCGTTTCCCTTTTGCGCAATTTCGGTTGAAAAGAGCCACCCGCATTGCGGGTGGCTCTTTTTTGTCGCTGAAGTCCTTGCGGGATTAAAGACCTTCGACCGTGCCGTTATGTAGCACGGTCGTGCAGACCGAAGCTGATCTGCAGCGCTTCGTCCACCTTGTTCATGGACAGCTCGTCCAGCCTGCCCATATGCTCTTTTAAGCGGCGTTTATCTATGGTGCGTATCTGTTCCAGCAGCACGATCGAATCGCGGGACAGCCCGCTGGCTGTGGATTGTACCTCAATATGCGTCGGCAGGTTCGCCTTTTCCCGCTGGCTGGTGATAGCCGCGGCAATGACGGTCGGGCTGAAACGGTTGCCGACATTGTTTTGTACGATCAGCACGGGACGGATGCCGCCCTGCTCCGAGCCGACGACAGGACTCAGATCCGCATAATAGATGTCACCTCTGCGCACATTCATTCCATTCACTCCCACATCTTGTTTGATCGTAGTTTTGCCGTCTTTTTCAGCCCTTATGCAGAAATATCCTCTGCAGTATATAGTATGGCGAAACGGCGGGCACGGTCCGAAAATTTTTGTTTCTTTTTCGGCGAATGTGTGATACAATGCAGAAATGAGAAATCCTGTTTTAAGGAGAGAGGACTATGTCGAATGTGTTTACGGCGGGTGTCGCCCCGGGCGGGCTGCGTTCGCTGGAGGAGATACAAATTCTCATCTGCTATATGCTGTGCAGCATCGGCGAAGCCGTCCCGCGGGAAATGCTGCCGGAGATCATCGCCGGAAACGGCATGGCAAATTTCTTCGATGTCGGCGCGGCGATGGACGATCTGCTGAAAAAGGGCTATATCTCCGAATCGGGCAGCGGCAGGCTGACTGTCGCGTCGGGCGGCAGGGAGATCTCCGAAACGCTGTTCCGCACGCTGCCGTTCACGCTGCGTGAACGCGCGGTCAATCTTGCCATCCAGCTCTTGTCCCGCGCGCGCAGCCGCAGTCAGAGCAGCGCAGAGATCGAAAAGACCGACGACGGCTTTGTCGTCACCTGTCAGCTGTTGGACGGCGAAAAGCCGATGCTGTCGGTGTCGATGGTGACGGCGGACGCGCTGCAGGCGGAGACCGTGAAGAAAAACTTTTTGCAGGACCCTGCCGTTTTATATCGTGCGACGCTGGCTGTGCTCAACGGACAGTATGCGGACGAGGACGGCAAATTGCGCATTTTGTTTTGAGAAAGGACTATTGTTATGAACATCCCCCAAACCACTTCATTTGAACGCAACAACCTGACCATGCTGACTGATTTCTATGAGATCACCATGGCAAACGGCTTTTTTGAGACAGGCAATGCCGACCGTATCGTCTATTTCGATATGTTTTTCCGCCGCATTCCCGATGACGGCGGCTATGCAGTCATGGCGGGTGTGGAGCAGCTGGTGCAGTATCTGCGCAATCTCTCCTTCACCGACGAGGACATCGCTTTTCTGGAAAGCAAAAAGATGTTCAACAAGGACTATCTCGAATATCTGCGCAATTTCCGCTTTGCCTGTGATGTGTGGGCAGTGCCGGAGGGCGTGCCGATCTTCCCGTATGAGCCGATCGTGACCGTGCGCGGCCCTGCCGCACAGGCGCAGTTCATCGAGACGATGGTGCTGCTCACCGTGAACCACCAGACGCTCATCGCGACCAAAGCCAACCGCATCGTGCGTGCCTCGGAGGGACGCACGGTGATGGAGTTCGGCTCGCGCCGTGCCCAGGGCTATGACGGCGCCATCTACGGTGCACGTGCCGCCTATATCGGCGGCTGCATCGGCACTGCCTGTACCATTGCCGACCGCGATTTTGCCATCCCGGCGCTCGGCACGATGGCGCACAGCTGGGTGCAGCTGTTTGACAGCGAGCTGGAAGCGTTCAAGGCATATGCCAAGACCTATCCGCACGCCTGCGTGCTGCTGGTGGATACCTATAACGTGCTGAAATCCGGTGTTCCCAACGCCATTCGCACCTTTGACGAGGTGTTAAAGCCGATGGGCATCCGCCCGATGGGCATTCGCATCGACTCCGGCGACATCACCTATCTCAGCAAAAAGGCGCGCAAAATGCTGGACGAGGCGGGCTATCCCGACTGTAAGATCACCGCGTCCAACGCGCTTGACGAATATATCATCCGCGACATGATCCGCCAGGGCGCGCGCATCGACAGCTTCGGCGTCGGCGAGCGCATGATCACGGCGGCGAGCGATCCCGTGTTCGGCGGTGTGTATAAGCTGGCGGCGGTGGAAGAGGACGGAAAGATCATCCCGCGCATCAAGGTGAGCGAGAACGTCGCCAAGATCACCAATCCCTGTTTCAAGAAGCTGTGGCGCTTGTATGACCGCGAGACGGGCAAGGCGATCGCCGACGTGATCACGCTGCACAACGAGCAGATCGACGACACCGCACCGTATGAGATCTTCGATCCCGAGCATGTGTGGAAACGCAAGACCGTCACCGATTTCTATGCCGTGCCGCTGCAAAAGCAGCTGTTCGCGGGCGGGGAGTGCGTGTATGCTCTGCCCACGGCGCAGGAGATCCGCGCTTTCTGTCGCGAGCAGGTGAACACCCTGTGGGACGAAGTGCTGCGCTTTGAAAATCCGCACCGCTATTATGTCGACCTGTCGCAAAAGCTGTGGGACGAAAAGCAGCGCCTGCTTGCCGGCTATGGTCACTGAGCTGCCGCCGATGCCCGCCGTCCCGCGCGGGGCGATCGCGCGGCTGAATGCCGCGGGCTATGAGGCGTTTGCGGTGGGCGGCTGTGTGCGGGATACCCTGCTCGGTTTGACCCCAAAGGATTGGGACATCGCCACGGCGGCACTGCCGCAGGAGGCGGAGCGGGTGTTTGCCGATTGCCGCGTGGTGGAAACGGGATTGCAGCACGGCACGGTGACGGTGCTTTTCGGCGGTCAGCCGCTGGAGATCACCACCTATCGCGTCGATGGCACCTATGCCGACGGCCGCCATCCCGACGGCGTCACCTTTACGCATTCGCTTCCCGAGGATCTCAAACGGCGGGATTTCACCGTGAACGCCATGGCGTGGCATCCCGAAAGCGGACTTTTTGACCCGTTTGGCGGAAAAACGGATCTTCAAAACGGCATTCTGCGCTGTGTCGGCGATGCGCCGCGTCGCTTTCAAGAGGATGCGCTGCGCATCCTGCGCGCGCTGCGCTTTGCGGCGACCTATGGCTTTGTGATCGAAAAGGACACTGCCGACGCCGTGCACGCGCTTGCCGATCGCTTGCACATGGTGTCGGCGGAGCGGGTGAGAGAGGAGCTTTTCAAGCTGATTTGCGGCAGATGGGCTTTTCGCGTTTTGCGGGAGTTCCCGGACGTGCTGCCGTTTGAAAACGGCGCGGCGCTGGAGACGGCGCCGGACGATCTCTGCTGTCGGTTGGCGCTGTTGCACGTCACAGCGGACAGGCTGCGCGCCCTGAAGACCGACACGGCGACCGTGCGGCGGACAGAACGACTTTCGGCGGGGCTTTTGCTGCCGCTTTCCTGCGAGCGGTTGACGCTTTTGCAGGCGCTGGGGCTGCTCGGCGAGCGGGATTTGCGCATGATCCTTTCCGTGCGCGGTTGCGGGGAAGAGATTTGGGCGGCACTTGCGGCGCTGCTGGCGGAAGATCCGTGCTATACACTGCGGCAGCTTGCCGTGAACGGCAACGATCTGACGGCAATGGGGCTTTGCGGCGCTGCCGTCGGCGGAATGCTGCAAAAGCTGCTTCTTGCCGTCATGCGCGGCGATTGCCCGAATGAGCGGGCGGCGTTGCTGCGCCTTGCAAAGAGAAATATAGAAAAAAGCACTTTCGGATGAAAGTGCTTTTTTGTCGGTATAATGAAGATAATGAAGCGTGCTTCATTGAAAAAACTCTCGTTCAAAGAACGAGAGTTTTTTCTGGTGGACGTTAACGGACTCGAACCGCTGACCCTTCGCACGTCAAGCGAAAGCTCTACCAGCTGAGCTAAACGTCCATGTTGTGACAACAGAAAAGAGTATACAGGAAAAGCGGAAAAAAGTCAAGCACAAATTTTGAAAATGTGAATTTTGCAATTTTACAAAAAATAACTTGCATTTTTCGACGATAAGGTGTAGTATATGAAAGGTTTTGAATTTGGTATTGAATTATCGGAGGCGTGGATATTTCATGAAAGCATTTTCTGAACAGTCAAAGGAAGCGCTGCAGGAGCAGCTTTCGGCACTTTTGGAGCAATATGCGGCATATAAGGCGAAGGATCTGAAGCTCGATATGTCCCGCGGCAAGCCCTGCCCGGAGCAGCTGGATCTGACGCTGCGCATGCTCGACTGCGTGAACGAAAAGGACGGCTATCGGACGGAAAACGGCGTTGACACCCGCAACTACGGGCTGTTGGACGGCATTCCGGAAGCCAAACGGCTGCTCGCCGGCATGATGGGTGTGCCGGAGGACACGGTGATCGTCGGCGGCAACTCCAGCCTCAACATGATGTTTGACTATATCGCCGGTGCATTTTCGAAGGGTGTTTGCGGCGGCAAGCCGTGGCTCATGCAGGGAGAAGTGAAATTTTTGTGCCCTGTTCCCGGCTATGACCGCCACTTTGCCATCACGGAATTTTTCGGTGCAAAGCTCGTTTGTGTCCCGATGACCGAGAAAGGTCCCGACATGGACGTTGTCGAGGAATATGTGAAGGACCCGACGGTGAAGGGCATCTGGTGTGTGCCGATGTATTCCAACCCCGACGGCATCACCTATTCCGACGAGACGGTGCGCCGTTTTGCCGCGCTGCGTCCGGCGGCGGAGGATTTCCGCATCATGTGGGACAACGCCTATTGCGTGCACCACCTGTATGACACGGGCGACCGCTTGCTCAACCTCTATGAGGAAGCGCAAAAGCAGCACAACGAGGACATTGTGATTCAGTTCACCTCGACCTCGAAGATCAGCTTCCCCGGCTCGGGCATGGCGGCGCTGGCGGCAAGCCCGAAAAACCTTGCGGACATCAAAAGCCGCATGACGGTGCAGACGATCGGTCACGACAAGCTCAATATGCTGCGCCACGCGCGCTTTTTCAAGGACATCGACGGCATAAACGCGCACATGCGCGAGCACGCCGCCATCCTGCGTCCGAAGTTTGAACTGGTGCTGCGGGTGCTGTCCGAAAAGCTCGCAGACACCGGCATCGCACAGTGGCATACGCCGCGCGGCGGCTATTTTGTCAGCGTCAATCTGATGGACGGCTGCGCAAAGGAGGTACACCGCCTTTTGCAAGAGGCGGGCGTGACCATGACGGCGGCGGGTGCGACCTACCCCTACGGCAACGATCCGCATGACAGCAACCTGCGCATTGCGCCGTCTTTCCCGCCGCTTTCCGAGCTGCAAACGGCGATGGAGCTTTTCTGCATCTGCGCGCAGATCGCTGCTATACGCAAATTACTGGAGAAAAATGTATAAAATCATCGCTTTTTCGAAAAAGTCAATGGGCTTCCATTGACTTTTTTTGCATTTGCGTCTATAATGAGTCTATTAGCGCAATGTCGGACGGCATCGCGCGAGATGCATTTGGAGGATGTAGGATGAAGCGTACTTCGAAATCTGTTTTCTTCATCGTGGCGGTGCTGATCCTGGCACTGGCGTATACGGCGTTTTTCGGCGTGTATACGAAATTCGGTGATCGCACGGACACGGTGATCCGTGGTGCAAAGGACATCCGTTGGGGTATTGATATTCGCGGCGGTGTGGATGCTACATACGGACCTGTGGACGAGACCATGGACGTCACCGAGACAAATCTGCAGGGCGTGCAGACGATCATTTCCGAGCGTCTGATCGCGAACGGTATTACCGATTATGAAATTTATTCCGATCTGAACAACAAGCAGGTCATTGTCCGCTTCCCGTGGAGCAGTGACGAGGTCGATTTCGACCCGACCACCGCTATCAAGGAGCTGGGACAGACTGCACAGCTGGAGTTCCACATCGGCAGTGAGACCACCACCGACAAGGACGGCAACACCGTTCCGTCCGGTGAGCTGGTGCTGACGGGCAAGGATGTGGCAAACGCCCAGGCGGTGTATCAGACCGATGACAACGGCAATCAGACGCCCGTTGTCAGCCTGACGCTCAACGAGACCGGCAAGACGGCGTTTGCCAATGCGACCGCCAAGCAGTCGGTCAGCAAGGGAACGATCTCCATTTGGCTGGACGGCACGATGATCTCCAACCCGACGGTGCAAAGTCACATCACCGACGGTCAGGCGGTCATTTCCGGCAGCTTTAAGACCATCGCGGACGCGACCGACCTTGCCAACCTCATCAACTCCGGCTCGCTGCCCTTTGCCATCGAAGCAAAGAGCTGCGGCACGATTTCGCCCACCATGGGTGAAAAGGCACTGAATGCCATGGTGCTGGCGGGTATCATCGCTTTTGTGCTGGTCGCGGTGTACCTCATCGTGAGCTATCGCCTGCCCGGCTTCGTCGCTGTGATTGCGCTTGTCGGTCAGCTTGCCGGCTCGGTGGCGGCGATCTCCGGCTATTTCGGTGTGTTTGACAGCTTCACGCTGACGCTGCCCGGTATTGCGGGTATCGTGCTTTCCATCGGCATCGGTGCGGACGCTAACATCATCACGGCAGAGCGCATCAAAGAAGAGCTGCGGCTCGGCAAGACCATTGACGGCGCGATCTATGCCGGTTCGAAAAATTCCTTCTGGTCCATTTTCGACGGCAACATTTCCGTCGTGATCGTGGCAGTGGTGCTGATGGGCGTGTTCGGCCCCGCAGATGGTGCGTGGAGCACGATCCTCACCTTTATCTGTCCGTTCCTGCGCCTGTTCCCGACCTCGACCACCGGCACGGTGTATTCCTTCGGCTATACACTGTTCATCGGTGTCATCTTCAACTTCATCATGGGTGTGTGGGCTTCCCGCGCGATGCTGCGTTCGGTCTCCCGCTTGAAGTTCCTCCGCAAGCCCTGGCTGTACGGTGGAAAAAAGACCGAGAGATAACGCGGCGATTGCCGTATTCCGCAAGGAGGGAGTCAAAAACATGAAAAAACCGATCAACTTTACGGGACACAGAAAGCTGTATGTCTGCATTTCTCTGTCCATTCTGGCTGTTGCGCTGGTGTTCAACATTATTTTCGGCACGCAGATGGATATCGCCTTCAAGGGCGGTACGCTGATGCGCTACAGCTATTCCGGCACGGTGGACATGGGACAGGTGGAAAAGACAGCACAGGATGTGCTCGGCTCATCTGCCAAAGCCGTGATCGACACCGTCAACAACACGTCCGTCATCAGCATCTCGCTGACCGACGACATCGACACCGACAAGCAAAAGGATCTGACCGACGCCCTGCAGAAGGCGCTGCCGGACAACGAAGTGGAGCAGTTCAGCAGCAACAGTCTGAAAGCATCCATGGGCAGACAGTTCTTCATCAAATGTCTTGTGACACTGCTGCTTGCCGCTTTGTTCCTGCTCATTTATGTCGGCTTGCGTTTCCGCAAGATCGGCGGTCTGTCTGCCGGTATGTTTGCGCTTTTGGCGCTGCTGCACGATCTGCTCATCGTGTATGCGACCTTTGTGATCTTCCGCATTCCGCTCAACGATAACTTCATTGCCGTTATGCTGACCATCCTCGGTTATTCGCTCAACGACACCATCGTTATCTATGACCGTATCCGTGAAAATCGCAGAAAGCTCGATCCGAAGACGCCCATCGACGATGTCGTTAATCTGAGTCTCAATCAGAGCTTCCGTCGGACGCTCAACACCTCTGTGACGACCGCCATCGCCGTGGCGACTATCCTGGTCGTGGCGATCGTGCTGCACATGGACTCCATCGTGAGCTTTGCACTGCCGATGCTGTTCGGTATTGCGTCCGGCTTCTATTCCTCGGTGTGCCTGAGTGCGCCGCTGTGGGCGATTTGGGTCAACCACAAGGAAAAGCGCCGCCAGGCTGCCGCCCCCAAGAAAAAATAAGGGGTGCACCCGCGCGAAAAAAATTCTTGCAATTTCCGAAACTATGTGCTATAATCCGTATGTTATGCGAAAGAGGTGACATCGATGAAAGAGGCTATCCATCCGAACTATGCACAGACCACGGTGACCTGCGCTTGCGGCAACGTGATCGAGACAGGTTCAACGAAATCGGATATCCGTGTGGAAATCTGCTCCAAATGCCATCCGTTCTTTACCGGCAAGCAGAAGTTGGTTGACACCGGCGGTCGCGTTGAACGCTTCAACAAGCGTTTTGGCTTGAAGAACGACAAATAAAGCATAGACTTTAGGGGGCTGTCGCACATGGTGCAACAGCCCCGTTTTTCTTAATTGCCGAAAAAAGGGGGGGGACAGGATGGAGACTTATCGCACGGTGAAAGCGGCGGGGGTTGCCGAATATGTGGACAGACGGTCGCGCTTCATCGGCGAGGTGCGCCCGATCGCCGACGAGACGCAGGCGGCGGCATTCATCGAGGAGACCCGCAAAAAATATTGGGATGCGCGCCATCATGTCCCTGCCTATATCCTGCGTGCAGGCGGCGTGCGCCGCTTTTCCGACGACGGCGAGCCGCAGGGAACTGCCGGACTGCCGACGCTGGATGTGCTGCAAAAGCAGGCGCTGGTGGATTGCGCCGTGGTCGTCACTCGCTATTTCGGCGGCATTCTGCTCGGCGGAGGGGGACTGGTGCGCGCCTATTCGCACACGGCGGCGCTGGCGGTCGAAGCCGCGGGCGTGGTGGAGATGCGCCCCGCGCTTTCCCAGCGGATCGTGTGCAGCTATACGCAATACGGCTGGCTTGCGGCACTGCTTGAGAGCTTTGCAGCAACGATCGCCGACACGGTCTACACCGACGCGGTGACGCTGACCTTTTGCATCGACGCAGAAAGGGCGGAACGCTTTGCCGCCGCCCTCACCGACCGCAGCGCCGGAACGCTTGCTCCTGAGACGTTGGGCGAGGAATATCGCGCGGTGGAAATCTGACGGCAAATTTTTTGCATTTTTTTGCGGTTTTGACAGGATTTTTTTGTGTCCCGCGCGTATATACTTATATATTGATGGTAAGGAGCGGGTGTTTATGCAGGCGAGAGAACGCTATGAGCAGTGGGAGCGGCAGATGCTGTCGCCGCGCGCAGCGCTGTCGGCGGAAGGCCACCGCGACCGTCCCGAAACGCCCTGCCCCTATCGCACCGATTTTCAGCGGGACAGGGATCGCATTCTGCATTCCAAGTCCTTTCGCCGTTTGAAGCACAAAACGCAGGTGTTTTTGTCGCCTGAGGGCGACCATTATCGCACCCGCCTGACCCACACGTTGGAGGTCGCGCAGATCGCGCGCACTATTGCCCGCGCCCTGCAGCTCAACGAGGATCTCACCGAGGCGATCTCCCTCGGTCACGATCTCGGGCACACGCCGTTCGGTCATGCCGGTGAGCGGGCGCTGAACGCGCTCATGCAGGAGCACGGCGGTTTTCATCACTATCTGCAAAGCGTGCGCATTGTGGAACAGCTCGAAAACGACGGAAAAGGGCTGAATCTCACGAAAGAGGTGCGTAACGGCATCGAGCGGCACACCTGCGGCGAACCCGCCGCGACGCTGGAGGGACGCATCGTGCGCATCGCCGATCGCGTTGCCTATGTCAACCACGACATGGATGATGCCATCCGCGGCGGTGTGCTGCGGGAAGAGGATGTGCCCGCAGCCGTGCGCGAGCATCTCGGCAAAACGCGCACCGACCGCATCGACACGCTGGTGACTGCCATTGTGGAAAACAGCGGCGAGGACATCGGCATGGATGCGCAAACGATGCAATATTTCGATGAACTGCATACCTTTTTGCACCAAAACCTTTATCACGACTCGGTGGCGAAAATTGAGGAAAAAAAGGTGGACACGCTGATTTCGCAGATGTTCGGCTATTTTTTGGAACATATTGAAAAGCTGCCGTCCGAATATGTTGCGATTGCGGAGAATGTGGGCAGGGAAGTCGCCGTGTGCGATTATATCGCCAGCATGACCGACAACTATGCCCTGGAGATCTATCACGACCTGTTTATTCCGCGCAGCTGGACGGTGCATCACCTGTAAGGAGGGAGAAACATGGCACTGCCGGAGGCATTTATACAGGAGCTTATCGCGCGCAACGACATCGAAAGCGTGGTCTCCTCCTATGTCAATCTGAAACGCCGCGGCAGAAACCTTGTGGGGCTTTGCCCGTTTCACGGCGAAAAAACGCCTTCCTTTAACCTCTATCCGGAGACCTCGTCTTTCTATTGCTTCGGCTGCGGCGCGGGCGGCGATGTGATCACCTTCATCAAGCGGATCGAGAATTTGGATTATATCGACGCGATAAAATTTTTGGCGGCGCGCAGCGGCATGCAGATGCCGGAGGACACGCGGGACGACCGCACCTCGAAGCTGCGCATGCGCATTCTGGAAGCCAACCGCGAGGCGGCACGCTTTTTCCATGCACAGCTGCACACTCCAGCGGGCAAGATCGCCCTTGACTATTATCACCGCCGTGGCTACACGGACGCCACCATCCGCCATTTCGGGCTGGGCTTTGCGCCGCAGGCGTGGGACGCGCTGGGATCTGCCCTGCGCAAAAAGGGGTTCAGAGACGAGGAACTGCAGGCGGCATTTCTGACCCGTCGCGGCAGAAACGGCGGCACCTATGACCTTTTCCGCAACCGCGTGATGATCCCGATCATCGACATTCGCGGCGCGGTGGTCGGCTTCGGCGGCAGAGTGCTGGACGATTCGAAGCCGAAATATATCAATACGGAAAGCACGCTCGCGTTCAGCAAGAGCAACACGCTGTTTGCGCTCAACTTCGCCAAGGCATCCGGCAGGGAGCTGATTTTGTGCGAGGGCTATATGGATGTCATCGCCATGCATCAGGCGGGGTTCACCAACGCCGTGGCGGCACTCGGGACGTCCTTTCCCGAAGAGCAGGTGCGGCTCATCTCCCGCTATGCCGATAAGGTCAACCTGATCTTCGATGCGGACGAGGCGGGGCAGAAGGCAACGCGCCGCGCGCTGCAGGCGCTGCGCCCGACCGGTGTGGAGGTCAAGGTGGTCTCCATCCCCGACGGGAAAGACCCCGACGAATTTATCAAAAAGAACGGCGCGCAGCGGTTTCGGCTGCTTTTGGAACGCTCGTCCAATGCGCTGGAATATCAGCTTATGAACATCGGCGCAAAATATGATTTGGCGACGCCCGACGGGCGCGTGAACTATTTGCAGGAGGCTGCCGCGCTGCTTGCCGGCAGTGAAAAGGTGGAGCAGGATGTGTATGCCGGAAGACTGTCGGCGGAGCTCGGTGTTTCCAAGGAAGCGATCCTGCAGCAAATTGCCAAAAACGCCCGCAAGCGCGAAAAACGGCAGAAAAATCAGGAGCTGTCCGCCGCCCTGCGGCAGGACGCCGCAACGTTGCGCAAGGTCAATCCCGACGCACTTGCCCACACACGCGCGGCGCAGGCGGAGGAAGTGCTGTTGGGCACGCTGCTTTTGCACCCCGATTTCATTCCGCAGGTGCGCGAGGTGCTGCCGCCGGAGCACATGGTCACGGCGCTGAATGCGGAGATTTATCGCCGCATTTTGGAGCGGCAGCGGCAGGGGCTGTTGCTGGAGCTGTCGTTCTTTGCGGCGGACTTTGACGACGATCAGATGGCATATATCACGCACATGGTGCAGGAAGCGAAAGGCGACGCGTTCACGGCGGCGGATGCGCTGCGGTATGCGGGGATCATAGAGGAAGAGCACCGTCTGCAAAAGGTCAATAAGCCCGAAGAACTGGACAATGCGGAAATTGCCGATATTCTGTCCTTTCTGCGGGACAAAAAGCAATAAATACCAAAAACGGAGGAATACCAAATGAGCGAGGAACTGTTGAAGGAAGAAACCGCAGCGGCACAGCCGACGGCGGATGCGGATGAGGGCGACGCGCTCGCGGCGCAGAAAAAGGAAGGCAAGCGCCAGCAGCGGATGCACGATCTCATCGAAACGGGCAAGCAAAAGGGCAAGCTCACCACCCAGGAGATCATGGACGCCATGGAAGAGATGGATTTCGATCCGGATCAGATGGACAAGCTCTATGAAGCGCTGGAGGGACAGAACATCGAGGTCATCGACGACTTCGAGGTGGACTCGCTTGACGATCTGTCCTTTGCCACGGCAGTGGACGCCGACAGCGCCGACGGCTCGGACACCGGCGTTGACCCGCAGATGGTGATTGACGATCCGGTGAAGGTGTACTTAAAGGAGATCGGCCGCGTGCCGCTGCTCAATTCCGAGGAAGAGATCGACCTTGCCATGCGCATCATGGACGGCGACGCGGCGGCGAAAAAACGGCTGTCCGAGGCGAACCTCCGCCTGGTGGTCAGCATCGCCAAGCGCTATGTCGGACGCGGCATGCAGTTCCTCGATCTGATTCAAGAGGGCAATTTGGGTCTGATCAAGGCGGTCGAAAAATTTGACTACACCAAGGGCTTCAAATTCTCGACCTATGCCACCTGGTGGATTCGTCAGGCGATCACCCGTGCCATCGCCGATCAGGCGCGTACCATCCGCATTCCCGTGCACATGGTGGAGACCATCAACAAGGTGAAAAAGGTCTCGAGCCAGCTGCTGCACAAGAACGGGCATGAGCCGTCTGCCGACGAGATCGCAGCCGAGCTGGACATGCCGGTGGATAAGGTGCGGGAGATCATGCGCGTGGCGCAGGAGCCGGTGTCGCTGGAGACGCCGATCGGCGAGGAAGAGGACAGCCACCTCGGCGACTTCATTCCCGACGATGAAGCGCCCGCTCCGGCGGATGCCGCATCGCACACGCTTTTGAAGGAGCAGCTCGGCGACGTGCTGTCCACCCTCACCCCGCGCGAAGCCAAGGTGCTGCGCCTGCGGTTCGGTCTGGAAGACGGCAGACAGCGCACGCTTGAAGAGGTCGGCAAGGAATTTGACGTCACCCGTGAGCGTATCCGTCAGATCGAGGCAAAAGCACTGCGCAAGCTGCGCCATCCCAGCCGCAGCAAAAAGCTCAAGGATTTCTTAGATTAAAAAACGACAAAGAAATACGGCAGACAGCGAAAACTGTCTGCCGTTTTCTGACAGTCAAATGCGGCAGGCGAAAAGATCGCCTGCCGCATTTTTTGTATCCGTTCAACTGCAAAATGAAAGAACTGTATACGATACGTTTTAGCCGCCGAGATATGCCTTTTTGACATCCTCGCTCTGCAAAAGCTCCGCTCCGGTGCCGGAAAGGGCGATGCGTCCGTTTTCCAAAACATAGGCACGGTCGGAAATTGCCAGCGATTTTCCGGCGTTTTGCTCCACCAGCAGCACCGTCGTGCCGTGCTTGTGGAAATCCTTGATGATGCTGAACACCTGATCCACCAAAAGCGGGGAAAGTCCCATCGACGGTTCATCCAGCATCAACAGGTCGGGATGGCTCATCATGGCGCGCCCCATGGCAAGCATCTGCTGCTCGCCGCCGGACAGCGTCCCCGCGACCTGATCACGGCGCTCGCCGAGACGGGGAAACCAGGTGTAGATCTCCTCGATGTCCTGCTTGATTTTCTTGGTGTCCTTTTCGACATAGGCGCCCATCAGCAGGTTCTCATACACCGTCAGCTCCTGGAACACCCGCCTACCCTCCGGCACCTGCGCCATGCCCAGATGCACAATGCGGTGGCAGGGGGTGTGGGTGATGTCGGCGCCGTTATAGGTCACCGTGCCGGATTTTTTCGGAATAAGCCCCATAAGACTCTGCATGGTGGTGGTTTTGCCGGCACCGTTGGCGCCGATCAGGGTGACGATCTCCCCTTTGTTGACCTCAAAGCTGATGCCCTTGAGCGCCTGAATGACGCCGTAGAACACCTGCAGGTCCTTCACTTCCAATAATGCCATAGCCTTACCCTCCGATATATGCTTTGATGACTTCGGGATCGTTGAGCGCCGTTTTCGCGTCGCCCTGCGCAAGCACCGTGCCGAAGTTCAGCACCGTGATCTCGTCACAAAGTCCCGAAACAAATTTCATGTCATGCTCAATGAGGAGAATGGTCATGTCAAAATGATCTCTGATGTAGCGGATGGTCTCCATCAGCTCCGCCGTTTCGTTGGGGTTCATGCCGGCGGCAGGCTCGTCGAGCAGCAACAGCTTCGGATTGGTCGCAAGCGCTCTGGCGATCTCCAGCTTGCGCTGTTTGCCATAGGGCAGATTGCAGGAAAGGTTGTTGCGCTCCTCTTCCAGTCCCACGATGCGGAGAATTTCCTTTGCGCGGTCGCGCATCCGCTTTTCGGTCTTGAAGTGCTTCGGCAGGCGCAGCATGCTGACAAAGGGATTGCACTTGAATTCCGGTTGGTTGTGCAGACCGACAAGCACGTTGCGAATGACGCTCATGTTGTTGAAAAGACGGATGTTCTGGAAGGTGCGCGCGATGCCCTTGTGGTTGATGGCCTCCTGCGTTTTGCCGGTCAGCTCCTCACCGTCCAGATAAAACGTGCCGGTGGTGGGCTGATACACGCCGGTCAAAAGGTTGAAGATGGTGGTTTTGCCGGCGCCGTTCGGCCCGACAAGACCGTAAAGCTGCTTTTTCTTAATTTCGAGGTTGACGTCCTGCACCGCTTTCAGACCGCCGAAGGAGATGCCGAGATGCTCGGTTTTTAACATAATATCCGACATATTATTCTTCCTCCTTCTTCTTCTTTTTGCGATCCGGCTCGAAAGCGCCATTGGGCTGCAGCTCGACCGACAGGATCTCATCCATCTTGATCTTGGTGTCGATACGGTTCCACGCGGCGTCGTCATCGCGGATGTTTTCGGGACGACGTGACCGCTTGCTAATCTTCTCTGCAAGATTGCGCAGGTTGAGCTTTTCACGCAGCGGCCGCAGCGCGGGTGCGTTGTTGAACAGCACGGCGAAGATGAGGATGAGCGCATAGATGAGCAGCTTCAGTGCAGCAAGGTCGCCGGACAGCTCGTTTTGCAGCACAAAGTTGATGTAGGTGATGAGCGTTGCGGCAATGATGGAGCCGTTGATGCTGCCCATGCCGCCCAAAACCACCATGACCAGGATCTCGATCGAATAGTTATAGGAGAAAACGGTGTAGATAATGGGGGTGTTCAGATGCCCATAGATCACACCCGCAATGCCCGCAAAGAACGCCGAAACAATGAACACAAACAGCTTGTAGAACGTGACGTTGATGCCCATTGCCCTTGCCGCGATCTCATTGTCGCGGATGGCGGTGATGGCGCGTCCGTGCTTGCTGCGGATGAGGTTCTGAATGAGCGCCAGCACCAGCAGCACCGCAACAAACGCCACGATGAACAGCGAAGCGGGCTTATATTTGGTGGTGTTCAGACCCATCGCACCGCCGAAGAACGGCAGGTTCTTGATGACGTTACGCACGATCTCGCCGAAAGCGAGCGTGACGATCGCCAGATAGTCGCCCTTCAGGCGCAGAGCGGGCAGACCGATGATAAAGCCGAAAACGGCAGCGACCGCACCGCCCACCAGCATGGACAGGATCAGCACCACAAGCGGGCTGCCGATCACGGTGTGCAGGTAGTTGGCGAAATAGCAGCCGATATAGGCGCCGACGCACATAAAGCCCGCATGGCCGAGACTCAGCTCGCCGAGGAAGCCCACGACCAAATTCAGCGACACCGCCAAAATGATGCTGTAGGCAATGCGGGACAAAAGGGTGATCGTTGCACGCGGCAGCATACCGTTGCCGCTGAGTATCATCATGACGACGAGGAACAGCGCGATGACGATATAGTTGATATAATGCTTGAGCTTAAAGCTCGACTTGAAGTCGGAAAACGTTGTTTTTCCCATTTGTCATCACACCTTCTCTCTTCTCTTTTTGCCCAATAGACCGATGGGCTTCACCAGCAGGATCACGATCAGAAGGCTGAACTCGATCGCCGTGGTGTAGGGGCTGATGACGGGAATGCTCTGGCAGACCTTTTCGATGATGCCGAGCAGCACGCCGCCGATCATCGCACCGGGGATGGAGCCGATGCCGCCGATAACGGCAGCGGTGAACGCCTTGATACCCGGCATGGAGCCGAGCGTCGGGCTGGTGGCAGGGATCTGCATGAGATAGAAAAGGCTTGCAAATGCCGCAAGCGCAGAGCCGATGGCAAAGGTGATCATGATGATGCGATCCACATTGATGCCCATGAGCTGTGCCGCGCCGCGATCCTCAGACACCGCCTGCATGGCGCGTCCGATGCGCGTTTTCTTGACAAAGAAGGTCAGCGCCGCCATGATGATCGCGCCGATCACCAGCGTAAGGATGGTGGCAACGCTGATCTGCACGCTGCCGATCGTGATGCTGCCGAACGACGGCAGCGAGACGGGACGGGATTTTGCACCGTAGGCAAGCTGTGCGATGCTTTGCAGAAAGAAGCTGACGCCGATTGCCGTGATCAGTACCGCCAGGGGAGACGCACCGCGCAGCGGTTTGTATGCCAGCTTTTCGACCAGAATGCCGACAAGCGTGCAAACGACAATGGCGGCGATGACCGCCACATACGGATTGCCGGTCATCGTCAGTGTCGATAATATGGCATAGGCACCCACCATGATGATATCGCCGTGTGCGAAGTTCAGCATTTTTGCGATGCCGTACACCATCGTGTAGCCTAAAGCGATCAGCGCATAGATGGCGCCGAGGCTCAGTCCGTCTAACAGTATACTCATAAATTGCTCTCCTTGCAGGTATTACGCATATGTCCGAAAACATGGCAGATGGCCGGGGGATGTATCCCCCGGCCGAGAACCGCGAATACCGGATTTATTGCACTTCGACGATCTGCGGAACCTTGTTGCAGGCGCCGGAAGCATCCCAGGTCATGGTGCCGGTCGCACCGACCAGCTTGAAGGAGTCGGCGGTGATCGCCTTTTTGACCGCTTCGCACAGGTCGCTTGCTTTGACGTTGACGTCCTTGACGTCGGCAGCCTTCATTGCCTCGAAGATAGCATAGATGGCGTCATAGCCGTCGGCAGCGAACTGGTCGGGGGACTCATTGTATTTCGCCTTGTACTTGCTGACAAAGTCGGCAGTGGCTTTTTCGGTGCTGCTGACATCGAAGGGGGTGATGTACTTGATGGAGTTCTTCACGGTGCTGTCGATCTGATCCGCAACGCCGTCCAGACCGTCACAGCCGAACAGCACAGCGTTCACGGACTTCGCCGCGCAAGCCTTTGCGATAAGACCCGCTTCGGTGTAGTAGATGGGCAGGAAGATGACATCGCAATCCTTCAGCGCTTCCACCTGGGTGGAGAAGTCTTTCTTGTTCTCCTGATCGAAGGACTGGGTCGCAAAGGTGACATTCAGCTTCTTCATTTCGGCGTCAAATGCTTCATAGATGCCCTTGGAATAGGGATCGCTGGTGTCATAGATCGCGCCGATCTTCTTATACTTGGCGGTCAGCTCTTCGGCAGCCAGCGTGCCCTGATCCGGATCGCCGAAGCAAACGCGGAACGCATTGTCACGGCCGGTGATGACCGATGCCGCGGAAGCGGACGGGGTGATGAAGAACAGATTGTCTTCAACCGACTTCGCCGCGAAGGACTCGCAGGAGCCGGAGGTCACGCTGCCGATAGAGATCTGCATACCGTCATCCATCAGGGCGTCATAGCCGGTGGCGGCGTCCTCGGCGGTCGCTTTGTCGTCTTTCATGTCGAACTTGAAGGTGTAGCCGTTGAGACCGCCGGCGGCGTTGATCTCGTCAACGGCGAGTTGAGCGCCGTTCTTGACGGAATTGCCATAGGCGGATGCGTCGCCGGTCAGAGGGCCGGTGGAGCCGATAAAGAACTGTTTATCGGCGGAGCTTGCGCCGCAGCCCGCAAATACGCTTGCGAACATGGCGACTGCCATCACGGTGGCAGCAACTTTGGTGAACTTTTTCATACAGGGTCTCTCCTTTTGCAGTTTTTTTATTTTAACAGCCGCAGGGGTTGTAAAATACAGTAATAAAAGAATAAAGCCGGTCCCGCGAAAGCAGGACCGGCATTTTCACAAATTCATGCGGGTTCCAGAAAACCTTTCGGTCTTGCTTTCAACGGTTCAATTTTCTTTACGATAAGCATAAGCCCTACAATGGGAAGAAGTACAATAATGTGCAATACTGCCAGCATGGTAATTCGTACCATAACAAAAATGAGCATCGCAATAACAGCGATGCTCAGAGAAAGGGCGACAGGAGCGCAGGAGTAAGCAGCCGGTGTGGTAGCATCGGTTGTTGTACGAGATGTGTTAGCCTTGAAACCGTACATTCTGCTCACTCCTTTTCTGAATTTGTCGTTATTATACGCGCATGCTCGAGTGTTGTCAATAGGTTTTGAATTTTTTGTAAAATCTGTATCACAAATTTTCTCTGAAAAAACGGAAATTATGCACACTGACAACGTTATTTGCCGTACAGTGTGAGGACGGGCAGATGCGGCGGGTTGTGCAGCCGCAGGGAAAGAGAGCTGTCGCCGAGTCCGCGGCTGACGACAAGCGCCATGTCGCCGACGGTATACAGCCCGCTGACATACTGCGGGAAAAAGCCCTGCCCCGGCGCATACAGTCCGCGCTTGCCGAGACCGATCTGCCCGCCGTGCGCGTGCCCGCACACGGCAAGGGAGAAGCCTGCACTTTTGAAAGCGGCGGCGTCCTCGGGATGATGCAGCAGCAAAAGCGCGGGCATGTCGGTCACCGTGACCGTTTTCGGGGGATAGCCGACACCGTATACGGGGAGTGTCTGCCCGCCGCGCTCCAGCGCGACAAAGGCGTTTTCGGGAAGCGGAATGTTTGCTTTCTGCATGGCGGCACGGTAGTTCTCGCGGTAGATGCCGCGCTCGTGGTTGCCGATGACGGCGATACAGGGCGCAACGGCGACAAGCGCCGCAAGAAAGGCGTCGATGCCGTCCTTGTCAAAACGGGTATAGCGGTTGGCAAGGTCGCCTGCAATGAAAATGCAGTCAGGCGCGGCTTTGCGCACAGCGTCCGTCACCTGCTGCGGCGTGGAAAGGCTGTAGGGCAGGTGCAGGTCGGACACCACCGCGATCCGATATCCCGAAAAGGCGGAGGGCAGTTCCTGTATATAGATAGGTATATCCTCGACCTGCGGCGCGGGATGCCCCTGCAAGTGACGCAGCGGCGCACCGAGGGTCAGCAGCGTGCGCTTGACGACGGTGGAAAGACGCAAACGAATTCCCCCTTTTTTGGCAGTGTACCATAAAAGCGGGCGGGACGCAAGCCCCCGGAACATTTGCGCCTCCGCAGTGTGGCAAGCGGTTTGAAGGCGTCAGGGAAATCAGCGCCGTCCGTGCCGCCGAGCGTGTGCTCTGTGTTGACAGACAGGCTGCCTGCGCCGCAGAGGATCACAAGATGCTTGTCCTCGCCCGCCGGCAAATCCCACAGGAATGTGCCCGCCTTGGGGATGACGGGGATGGTGTCCTCTGTCCAACCGCCTTGTGGGGCGGCAATGTCGGCAAAAAGCGGGTGCAGTTTTTGCCCGTCAAAGAATGACCTGCACAACAAACAGATCGTCCGTGACCGAGAACCGACAGCTGCCGTGCAGCTTTTCCGCGACACAGCGGATGCTTTGCGTGCCGAAGCCGTGTCCCGCTTTTGCCGCGACGGGCAGCCCGTCCGCAAAATGCGGCTTTTCGGCAAAGGTGTTCTTGACCGAAAGCAGCAAACGCCCCGCATGGATGCGCGCCTCAAAGTCGATGCGGCGCTGCTCCTTCGGCAGCGGCAGCACGGCATGGACGGCATTTTCCAATGCGTTTGACAGAATGGACGTCAGATCGACCTCGGAGACGGGCAGCGTCTCCGGCAGCTGGATGCGGTGGGAGAACGCGATGCCGTTTTCCTTGATGCGTTCCTCATAGGAAACTAAGATCATGTTCACGATCTCGTTTTTGCAATAAACCGCATTTTTTGTCTCATCGACGGCAGCGGTGATCTCGCCGATGCAGGTCTGCGCCTTGTCCAGCTCGCCGTTTTGGATGAGCAGCGAAAGGTGGGCGAGAAAATGGCGCATGTCGTGCCGCAGCAGCGCGACGGCTTGTGCGGAGCGGCGCGCGGTGTCGATCTCCTTTGCAGACCACTGCTGCTGCATTTTCATAAGACGGTTGCGCTGCTCTGCTTCCGTCTTTTCTTCATATTGCTTGAAATAGAGAAATAAAAACAGAATATAGAAAATGCACAGCACAAATCCCATGAACTCCACCACCACGGCGTTGCCGGAATAGATAAGCGAGGTATACACGCCCGTGAGGTAGTCATAGAGATAATACACAAACGGAATGAGTCCCAAGATCAAAAGCGACTTTGTCGGCTTTTGCAGCAGCTGCGCGGTGGCGTCGGAAACATAGCGCAAAAGCAGCACAAAGGTGAGCACCGTGATAAAAATGCGCACGCTGTAATAGACCCATTCCCGATGGGTCAGGTTGAGCGCCGCGATGCCGAACCAGTTGCTGATCTGACAGCACAGATATGCCGTCAGCACCGTTAAGGTGCAAAGGGAAAAACGGTAGCGATAGAAGCAGGTCAGAAACAGGATGAGCAGCAGATGCACGATGAGCGGATAGATCTTTTTCGTGCCGTCCGCGCCGAGCAGAAGAAACGACCCGACATACAATGCCCCGACAGCAAGCGAAAAGCAAAGCAGGCGCAAAATGTTTTTGCGGTTCATGCGCACGCCGAGGAAGGCGGCGGAAACATACACGCCGAACAAAAGCGTTGTGGCGTTGTGCACAACGCTGAGCACAGTCGTCAGCACGGCATGCCCCCCTCTCCGTCGCGGAACATCAGCGCAAAATAGGCATCCTTGAACGGCTTGGCAAAGCCGCGCGCAATGGGCACGTCGCCCGCTTTCGTGGTGATCTGCACGGCGTTGAAGTGCTCCACATGCGGCATATACACGATATAGCTGCGGTGACACTTGAAAAAGCCCTCGTCCACGGTCAACGCTTTCTCGAACGTATACAGCGGCTCAACGGAAGCAACGACCTCGCCGGACTCCAAATGAAAGCACACGCGCTTGTTCTGCGCCTCGATATAGGCGATGGTGTGATAATAGACCCGCTGATAGCCATAGGGGGTGTGGACGATCAGGTGCTTCGGCTGCGTCGTCATGACGGCGGCGCACTCGTCAAGTGCTGTCCGCAGCTTTTCATAGGCGACGGGCTTCAAGAGATACCCCTGCGCCTTCACCTCATAGGACTCCAGCGCAAATTCCGGTGAAGCGGTCAAAAAAAGAATACGCACGGCACTGTCGTGCTGCCGCAGCTCTCTGGCGGTGTCCATGCCGCTGAGCATCGGCATGAGAATATCCAAGAAAATGACGTCAAAGCGCGCCGACGCATTTGCGGCAATGAGCGCGTCGCCGTTTTCAAACGGGCAGACCTCGATGGGGTGGCAGCGCTCTGCACCCCATCTTTCGATGAGCTGTACGGCGTTTTGCAGAAACACTGCGTTGTCGTCGCAAACGGCAATACGCATGCTGTCATCCCCCTTTCCTTACTATCTTACTATATCACCGCACCGTTTGCAATCGCCAAAAACTGCATTTCGCGCGGAAAAAACAGCATTTCGCTCTTTTTTCGCCCCTTGGTGTGCGCGGTGTGCTATACTGTGCCTGCAATTCAAATTGAGGGGGATTTCCTATGAAAAAAATCTTGACCGCTGCGCTTTCCGTTCTGATGGTGCTCTCCATGCTGTTCTGCTTTGCAGCCTGCGGTGCCAATCCGAAGAAGCAGGAAGCTATCGACGCGTTCAACGAGACCAGCACGGCGTTCAACGCTGTGGCGACGAAGATCAATGAAAACGCCGATGCGCTTGACGAGCAGTTGATCAGCGTGTTCCAAGAGATGTCATCGCTTCTGACCCAGTATAAGGAGCTTCTGGAGGGTGACGGCGAGATCACCGACGAGAAGTATGATGAAATGATCAAATGGTTCGGCACGGTGAAGAATTGGACCGGAACGGCAAACACCGCCATCGACCAGGTGCTTGGCAGTACGGGCGATGACAGCGGCGCGGACACCGGAAGCGACGTAAGCGGCGATGACGATATCATGAGCCAGCCGGAGAAATAAAAACCGTAACGAAAAAGAGGGACGCGACAGCGTCCCTCTTTTTGCATGCTTGCAAAAATGCGCAGATATGGTATACTGTTCGACAGGTGATAGATATGCAATATGTCATAACGGTGTTGGTGTGTCTGTTGGCGGGTGTGGGCGCAGGGCTCGGCACGGGCTTTGCCGGCATGAGCGCAGCAGCAGTGATCACGCCGATGCTCGTGACCTTTTTGGGAGTCGAGCCGTATGCAGCGGTCGGCATCGCGCTGGCGTCGGATGTGCTGGCAAGCGCCGTCTCTGCCTATACCTACGGTAAGAATAAAAATCTGGACATCAAAAACGGCGTTGTCATGATGCTGGCGGTGCTTTTGTTCACCGTTGTCGGCAGCTATGTTTCGAGTTTTGTGCCGTCAACCACCATGGGGAATTTCTCGGTGTTTATGACGATGCTGCTCGGTGTGAAATTTATCGTGAAGCCCGTCATGACCGAAAAATCCGACATGGCGGCGCAGTCGGCGCGCTCGCGCATCATAAAATCCGTGGTCTGCGGCGCAATCGTCGGCTTCATCTGCGGCTTTGTCGGCGCGGGCGGCGGCATGATGATGCTGCTTTTGCTCACGAGCGTGATGGGCTATGAGTTGAAGACCGCCGTCGGGACAAGCGTGTTCATCATGACCTTCACGGCGCTCACGGGTGCTGTGTCCCACTTTGCGATCGGCGGCAGCCCCGACATATTGCTTTTGGTGCTCTGCGTGGCGTTCACCTTTATCTTTGCCCGCATCGCGGCAAAGATCGCCAACAAGGCAAGCCCCGCCGCCCTCAACCGCATGACGGGTGTCATTCTGGTCGTGCTCGGCGTCGCCATTTTGGTGTTTTCACTGATCAAGTGAGTATTTCTCCGCCGGACGGAACGCGCGAATGGCGGCAGTCAGTTTCGGATGACGGATGACAAAATGGATGACCGGGTCGGCACATTTGGACAGCACCACATACTGTTCTCCCACCGCTGTGATGGAAATGTTGCCGAACACCGGATGATCGGTGAATTGCACGGCATAGTTTTCGTGAGCAAACGCCTTTGTCTGTGCGGCGTGCGCGGTGTATTCCTCAAAGGTATAGGAAAGCGGCTGTTCGAAAAAGCCGTCCTCCAGCGCGAGGGTCGCGCCGCCGCAAGCCTCGAACGTCTCTCTGTCCGGCAGACAGACGGTGTCGGTGACGCGGTGCGTTTGCAGGATCGTCTCCATGCGGGTCTTTTCCGCCTCTTTATATGCCAGCACCTGTGCTTTCTGCTCGTCGGAGAGCGCATGGCGCTTCAGCATGTCGGCAAGCAGTGCATCGTTCATGGTAAACAGCGGCAGGGAATGCAGCGTGCGCTTGCGGTCGTCGTCCGCCGCGGCATCCTTTCGCAGAAAAATTTCATAAAGCACGCGGTTTTGCGCAGTGAAGATCTCCATAAGCGGTCTGGCTTTTTTCAGCAAAAGCGCCGCTTTCTTTTTATAATAGGCAACCTCCGCAGCGTCGGTCGCCAAATAATACTTGCCGTCGGCATGATGCCCCTCGATGCATTCTCCCGTCAGGGCACATTTGCCGCAGACATAGTTTAAGTGGCGATAGGGGCTGTTTTTCATTTCTTTCAGATAGAAAGGGGAAATTTGACCGGTCATATAGATGGGGCCCCAGCTTTCCAGCCCCAGCATCATTTCCTCAAAGGGACGGTCGAGGTTGTGGATGATGTTGAGATGCAGCCCCTTTTTCAGCGACATGGCGATGGCAAACATCCATTTCTTGCCGAACTCCACATCCTCCGCCATGTCTTCCATCGGCATGTCGGAGCACATGAAAATATCCTCTGTTGACCTGGACAAAACAGCGCCCTTGAAGAAGTCCAATTCTCCCGCTTTCATCCCCTCAAGCCCGTAATAGTTGCGGCTTTTGGGACGATAGAAGGGGATGTTCGGTACCTTGAGGGTGTCAAAGTGGATGACCTTGATATAGTCGTCGAGACGGAAACTGTCCAAATGGCGGAGAAAATCGCCGACAGGCTCTTTCTCGTCGGGCAGGGCGGGACCGTCCAAAAGGTATGCCGAGAGCTTTTTCGCCAGCACCTCCTCTGTCGGCGCTTCCTCTGCGGAAAGCGCCAAAAGGGGATAGACGGCGGCGATGTGATCGGTGCAGGCATAGCGGGAAACGACATAGTCGCACACGCGCCTGCAAAATTCCGTCGGATCGGAGGGGCGCGTCTTGCCGTAGCGGATGCGCGAAAGGTGCGACGCGTCAAAGGTGACGGCCTTTGCCATCTCGTTGACGTTGATGCCGAGCGCCACAATGAGCGCGTTAAAGCGCGCACTGAAGCTGTCATAGTCGAAGTGTTCCTTGCCCTCGATCGCCTCGGTGAGCGCTGCGGCAATGTCCGCTTCGCTGCCGACGGGTGTGCCTGTCTTTTCGGAAAGGGCAAAAAGCGCGGCAGCCAGCTTTTTTATCTGTTCGCTGTCGGCTTTCGGTGTGCGTTCGCCGCTTCTGTAGCGGCTGATGACCGCCTCGGACATGTCGGCACACACCGCAAGTTCCTTCGACGTGCAGTGCAGCGTCTCCAAATAGTCATTGAGTGTTTCGCGAAATTCCATACTGTCACCTCATAGTCCCTGTGACTTGTCGGAAAAAGCATTGCTTCTGCTGACAAGCTGCTTGCTATTTTGCGTATTTTCTGTATACTGAAAGAAAGAAACCGATTTTCAAGGGGGAGTTTGCGGATGGCATTGATACAATGTCCGGAATGTCAGAACATGGTGAGCGACCAGGCGGATGTTTGCCCGAAGTGCGGATATGCGCTGAAAGCAGCGGAAGAACCGCAAAAAAAGGAGTCGCCGAAGTTCAAAGGAAAGATCGATTATAAGTATATCATCATCGGTCTTTTGGTGATCGTGGTGGGCTTTTTCATTTTGAATCAGACGCGCAGCACCACGCCGTCCGGGACAGAGCCCACACCGTCGCAGACGCCGTCACAAGGGACACCGAGCGATACGCCGACACAGCCGTCGTCGACAGCCGATCCCACGACCGGCAATTTGGTCGTGAACGATACCAATGTGCATCTGCAGTATCAGATTCCCGCAGGCTATAAGACCTGCACCGATCAGAACGGGCTGAGCTATGTCGGGCGCTATATCGACGCCGACGGGGCGCTGATTCCGTATGTGATGCTGGGCTGGAGCGCGGACTACACCGATCCCGTGCAGTTTTTGAACGCTATGACGGCGGAGCTGCAAAAGACCTACGGCGATGTGACCATCACCATCAATCTTGTTTCTGCCTATATCGGTAATCACTATACCTACGGCATGCAGTACCAGTATACCTCCGACGGGCACATCGTGAACGATAACCGCTATGCCACGGTGGTGGACGGAAAGCTGCTGATGATCGGCTCAAAGGAAGAAAACACCAACACGCAGGAGATCAACAACGTGGTTTCCCTGATCATCACAACCATGCAGAAAGGAAGTTGAGTTATGTCGCTTATCAAATGTAAAGAGTGCGGGCAGGAAATTTCTGCCAGCGCGCAGTTCTGTCCGAACTGCGGATACAAAAATGAGGTGAGCTTCTGCCCCGAATGCGGCAAGGAAGTGTCGCCCGCCGATGTGAACTGCCCGAACTGCGGCTTTCCGCTGAAGAAAAAGAGCGCCGCCGGGGTGATCACGGAAAATCTGGATAAGCTCACCGGCGCAAAATCCGAAAGCTATGTCACCTTCAAGGATCTGTTCAAAAACACGTTCAAAAAGCACTCGCAGGAGGATCTCGACGACGTGTTTGTCTGCGGCTCGGCAAAAACGACGCCGCGCCTGCAGGATATCAACCCCCACAACGTCAGCGCGTGGGTGTACCTCAAAATGTTCATTTTCTTTCTCATTGCCTATATCCCGCTGAGAATAGGCTACATTTCCTACGGCAACACAAATTTTCTTCCGGGACTCATCATCATCGGTGCATTTGCCATGCCGGTGACCGTCTTGATTTTCTTCTTTGAGATCAATGTTTTTCGGAATGTGCCGTTTTACAAGGTGATGCAGTATTTCATTTGGGGCGGCGCGCTGTCCCTGATTCTTGCGATCCTGCTTCTCTCGCTGGATATCAATACGGATATTTCCACCTACACCGGCGCCATGATGGTCGGTCTCTTGGAAGAGATTCCCAAAGCGGCGATCGTTGCACTGTTCATATTCAAAAACAAGAAGAACAAATACATTTTGAACGGTCTGCTTGTGGGTGCTGCCATCGGCGCAGGCTTTGCGGCGTTTGAAACTGCGGGATATATTTACCGCTACGGAGCGAGCGGCGGTGTGGCGAGCATGCTGAACACCGTGGTGGTGCGCGGCTTTTTGGCGCCCGGCGGTCATGTCGCCTGGGCTGCCATCGAGGGCGCGGGGCTGATGCTGGCAAAGGGTTTTGATCCTATCAGCAAGAAGCACCTGAACGACAAACGTTTCTTGCTCGTCTGCCTCATCCCGATCGTGCTGCACGGCATTTGGGATATGCCGATCAACGCACCGATGTATCTGGTGCCGATCACGCTGACTGTTCTCGCCTGGGTCGTCATTGTCTACTTCATCAACCTGGGTCTTAAACAGGTCGACGAGGCAAAGCGCCTGGAGCAGCAAGGACAGCTGCCGTCCTGATTGTAGCACAACGCAGCAAAAAGTGCAATACAGAAAGGCACCCCCGCCGCCCGTCGTAAAGACGGTGCGGTGGGGGTGCCTTTCTATATATCTTCTATGCGACATTCCAAATCGGCGACTCTGTTCTCTGCATCGTCAAGGTCGCGCTCATTTCCGTTTGCACAAGCAGCGATCGGACAATCGGAAATGGCGACATTGTTTCCGTCACCGGAAATTTCCACACTGTCAAGCGGCACATTTTCAAGAGCAACATTTGCTCCGTCACCGAGAATTTGCAGCATATTTACATTAGAATTATTGAACGATACATTTGCTTCCTCGGAATAAATCATCACGTTTTTCAGCTTTTCTTCAAGCACTGAAATTCTTTTTTCGAGCTCCGCTATTTTGTTTTCGGCACCATTCATTTTATACCCACCCTTTCTTTCATTGGTTGTTATGAAAGTATTGTAACATAATACGGCAGTCTGCGCAACAGACAAAAAAGCAAGGCAAAGCCTTGCAAAATGCTTCTTATCTCTTACCTATTACTTCTTACTTTCCAAAGCTCCGAGTGCGACTGGAGCAAGCGTAAAGAAGTAATAGGTAAAAAGAAAGCCCCAAAGACATTCGTCTTTGGGGCTTTGCCACCCGTACCCAACAGAGATACCTTTCTGTTTTTGGTAGGGGGATTCGTGACACTGCGACAATCATTATATCTCACTCCCTTGCGTTTTTCAATCTCTTTATAGTGCCATCTCGATTTCCGTACCGCTGACGAACTTCCCTCGATCATCTCCTTCGATTTCACTGTAACACATTCAATGATCTGACATACGCATTTGGATGATACAAAAAGCAAGATAGGCATCTTACCTGTCGGACCACTTTGTAATGGTTATTTGGCTTCTCTTTGAAAAAAATTTTGCAAACCTGTTTACAACTATAAGAAGCTGCGTTATGATATTACACGTGAATTTTATTGGGCGCAGAGAGGTACGTAAAGAATTGAATGAGTGTTTTTGTTCTGGTCAGTTTGAAATGGGAACCGTCTACGATTCCCGCCGCATCGGCAAGGCTTTTCTTATGAAAAATTCGTTCATATAAAGGTAGGAGGGCTAAAATGTATACGAAAGCCAATATAGCCAAACGCTCCAATTTGGCTCTTGCATATACTCGTTTATTGACCAATCCAGAAAGTACATATAAGAATTTTTTCCGTGATACATATTCAATCTACGGTATGGCGAGCGAAATGAATATTGAAATGTTAAGAAAAAAACTTAAAGCAGGATATCTTCCAACCCAAAGTGTTCGAGCATTCATGCCCAAAGCTAACAACCTTACCCGAATGTATACACTCCTCTCAATTGAAGATCAAATTGTCTATCAAGCTTACGCCAATGTTTTAGCAAACGCCATAATTTCAAATTCCCAGATTACAAAACGTTATAGGAAAAGCGTGTTTGGAAATTTGTGTACAAACCCAGAGAGTAATTTCTTTTATCAACGATGGCAAGATTCATATAAGGCATACACAAAAGCCATAATAAAGGCTTTCCTTAACGGGAATAAGTACATAGCTTCTTTTGATTTGACTGCTTGCTACGATACTATTAATCATCGCCTCTTGTGGAGCATCTTGGTAGAGAAATTCAATTTCAGCGAAAATTGTGCCACATCATTTATTGAACTTTTGAGGAAATGGGAATCTTCTAACGGGAGGGACCTTGGAGCGGGAATTCCGCAAGGTCCGCAAGCATCTGGAATTGTTGCCGAAGCAGTTCTTCAAGAATATGATTCATATATTGAAAAACTGCAAAAAACATCGAGTTTCGTATATTACCGATATGTTGATGATATTCGGATACTGGCGGCTGATGAAGCTACCGTAAAATGGGTCTTGTTCTTGCTTGACAAAAAAAGTAAAGAATTAGGATTATTTCCGCAGTCTTCGAAAATCTCAACTCATGAAATCACTAACATTGACAATGAGATCAAACGCATCAGTAAGCCCTTATTCGACGATGAGTTTGATGATGAGAAGAAATCGCAAATAGCTACTAAAACGATTAGAAAGCTTCTTAAAGAGGAGCCGACCGATTTAACTTCTATCAGACGTTATTTTCAATGTGTAACTCAGAATTATGAAACCAACAAGCTAGCTATTTCGGCAGTTATAAAATATCCCAATTTGATTCATTCTTTTGCCTACTATATTCAACGATACCCAAGAGTTATTCCTTCGAGCATCAGTAATTATGCATATCAATGCTGTCAGGACAAGACTCAGCAGTTTGCGGCAGGAATAATATTAGAGTCTATCGAGGGGAACCTTAATCATTCAGATTCACAAAGGTTTCTAGAACTTGCCAAAGCTTTGCTTAAGAGCGATAAAAAGACTCCATTTATTATTGATAGTCGCTTTAAGGCACACCTTCTTTTGCTTATCCTCAAGTATGATACATCCCCCATTGGGAAAAGACAATGCGCTTACATTAAAAAAAGCAACTGGTGGGTCAAAAGTTGCGTTGTTCACTTAGCCGAAAAAGGCTTATGCATTGAAAAAATTGACAAAAACATTTTGGATGGTTTTATAAACAGCGATCCGGCAGACCTGTCATTAGCTGTCGCAAATCACTATCTTCTTTCTGAGAATGCTCTTGCACTTCCTCAAACACTAAATATAGCACCAGTTGCACAAAACGTGCTTAAAAAATCCGGCTTGATTTTGCGTAACCATTATACTAATAGTCAAATCAATAAATATCTTTTTGAATTGGTCCAAACTCAATATGAAATCTCATGGAAGAAAAAGCTTGGAAAAGAACATGACCAGATTGAGCGCACACTTTTTACTGCTCTTGGCTACTGGAAAACAGATTTAACTGCTTTTGTGAACCTTTGGGACACATTAAATGATCGTGTATGCAGTATCCTCGTCAAGGAACATCCCGAATTAGGAGGATATAAACTTGGACATATAGGATCATCAATCAATAGACAAAACAAAACTTTTTCTTCCTATTTGCCAAGATATTTCGAAATGTGTTTGGAAATTCACGAAATGAGGTTGTCATCCTTTCTTTCGCATTCACAAGTAAGCAAAACCCATGCATATACAGGTCCAATACAACAAAGCAAAAGAAAAATCATTCTGCGATTAATTAAAAATGGCATAAAAGAATTGACAACGTTTTGGTAAAAAACCACAGTTGCCTCTTCAAGAGACATTCCCGATGAAATCATGCGTTTGAATTGTTATTGAATCCAGGGCATCGTGAAGTAGCACACGTCAGGCCGAGTCCAGAGGAGAGTGCGACAATACATGATCCGCTGCTCACACCATCTACCCAGCGTTGATCCAGCTGTCAGACGAGGAGGTCATTCGAGAGATGGAGGATGATCGGCTGGCAGACGAGTTTCTGGCGATGGATGAAACGACGCTGGAAGAGCCCCAATTATTTTATATCTGGGGTCACTCGTTTGAATTTGACATTTATGACGATTGGGATGTGTTTGAACTGTTCTGCAAGCATATCGCCCGCCGTGAGGATGTGTTCTACGGCACTAACCGGCAAGTACTACTGGGAATGGATTGAAAGAAGTCGAGGTCTATTATAACCCCGTCCAAGTTGTTTGCATAACCATTTGTAAAAAGAACTTTCTCCCACAGATGAATTACCCCTGCTTGTGTAAACAGCACAAGTAGGGGTAATTCTGTTATCGCCTGCTGCGGGAAATACTTTTCCGAAAGGCATTGCTATCCAGTCATACGTGTAAGCCTTTACCGATAAAAACCTGTATCCTATAGTGCCATCTCAATTTCCGTGCCGCCGATAAAGACCACCTTGATTTTCTCTTTTGATTCCACCACTACGCATTCGATAATCTGCCGGACGAGCTTGTCGTCATATTCCATCGGGTGGTTTTGCAGTCCGTCAAGTATGGTGTAAATCTCATCGAGTCGGGACTTTGCGCTTTCTCGCTTTTGCCGCATGGAAGCGTAATGTTCAAGCTGCACGGTCAGCCTTTGCTTTTCACTCATGAGCTCGGCGATCCGTCCCTCGTCGATGGCGTCTGCATTGTCGGCGGATACCGCCCTGAGCATTTTCTGAAACTCGGCATCCAACTCCGCTATGCGTATCTGAATGTCGAGGGTCTTATCCTCGGTGGTTTCGTCTGTAAGCCCCATGCCTATATGCAGTTTCAGCGTTTTCAGCACTTCTGTATTTTGTTTTGCTGTTTGCATGATCGCTCTCATAATGGCATCTTGCAGCAGGCTTTCCTCGATGCTCGGTGAATCGTGGCAGTATTTCTTGCCGTAATCAAGTCGGTTGATGCACCGCCATACAACTTTCTTTTTGCCGTGTACCGTCCAAGTGCATCGGCGGTAAGGGGTACGGCATTCGCCGCAGATCAGCAGTTCGGTCAGCGCATATTTGCTTGAGTATCGGCTCAGCTCGGTTATCGTGCCTTTCTGTTTGACCTTCGGTTTGCCTGCCCGCCGTGCGATTTCCTCTTGAACTCTTGCAAAGGTGCCTGCGTCGATGATGGCAGGGTGGTTTTCCTCGATGTAGTATTTCGTCCGCTCACCGTTATTCACCTTGACCCGCTTGCTGATGCAGTCGGTCACGAAGGTTTTGTTTATTACCGCATCGCCCTTGTACTTTTCATTCGTCAGTATGGAGCGAATGGTTCGGTGCTGCCATTCGGTGCAGCCGCCCGGTGTCGGTATTCCTTTCCCTTCGAGATAGCTTTTTATTCCGTGCAGGCTCTCGCCAGAGAGATAGCGTGTATATATTTCTTTGACAATCTCGGCTTCTTGGGGGACGATTTCGATCTCACCGTCTGCGCTTTTCGTGTAGCCGAGGAAGTGCTTGCATTGGAACGGCACGACACCTTGCTTTGCACTTTGAGCTTTGCCCCATTTGACATTGGCGCTGATATTTTCGGATTCGCTTTGGGCTATCGAGCCGTAGATGGTGATGTAAAATTCCGAGGCAGGGTCGATGCTGTGAATGCCCTGTTCCTCGAAGAACACATCCACATTGACATCTCGGAGCTTTCGTGTCGTTTTGATTACATCGAGGGTGTTTCTGGCAAAGCGGCTGATGGATTTGACGATGATCATGTCGATTTTACCCTTGTAGCAAAGGCGGAGCATTTTATTGAATTCGTCACGCTTTTTCATGCTCGTTCCCGTGATGCCCTTATCGGCGAAGATGCCGACAAGCGTCCATTTCGGCTCGGTGCGGATGCGTTCCTCGTAATGGGTTTTCTGCACCTCGTAGCTGTTTAGCTGTTCGTCCTGCGCCGTTGATACCCGACAGTAAGCGGCAACTCTGAGCTGTCGGTAATTCTGTGTTATCGCCGCTTTGGTGTCTATCGTCGCCGGGATGATATGCACTTTCTTTTGCGGTTTCATTGTTGCTGTCTGCGTCATGCGGTTTCCTCCTTTCCGATCCTCTGACCGTTTATCAGTGTAAGGCTTATTTCGCCGTTTTTTTGTAGGTGTATCTCGCTGACCGCTTGGTCTGCCAAGGCGCTGTCATAGACCGTCAGCGGTGATGCGGATTTGAATGTATCTTTTAGGCTCTGCGCCGTGGTCACTTCCGTTCCAAGGCACTTGTATTTTTCGCTCACGCAAGTGAGCATTTTTTGCTTCAGCGCCTCTTTGTCAAAGCCGGGGGTGTCGAGGGTCTTGGTTATCTCTGCGCTCATGCGCTTGACTTCTTGGCTTTCCTCATAGGCGCTTTCGGGTATCTCGATTCTTTCGGGGTCGGCGATGACTTCGTTGAGCCGTTCTGTAATGCCGTTTTGCAGATCCTCGTCGGTTATGCTGACGATGGTTTTGCATTCGGGGCAGCACCACCATGTAGATGCTTTACGGCGGTTGTCGTAGCGTCGCTGCATTCTGCTGCCGCAGCTTGGGCAGACGACCGGAACGGTCAGCTTGAAGTGGGATACTGCCTTTTGCGTGTTCTTTTCGGTTTTCATGGCCTGCATAGCCGTATACGCTTGCTCGGTGAGTATGGAAGGATATCCGTTTTCGCCGATATAGCGCTTATCGTCGATCATGCGCTGTATGCGTGACCTGTTCCAATCGTTCTTGCCGGGCATATACTCAACTCGCTTTGCGGTCAGCAGTTCGGCTATGGTTCTCAGTGATTTCCCGCTGAGATATTGTTCGGCTGTTTCTCGGATAATAGCGGCTTCGATATCGTTGATGATGACCGTGCCGTTTTCCATAGTGTAGCCAAACGGTATGTTTCGATGGTTCATGCTCGGCAGCACCGTCCTTTCTCTCGTATTTTTTCGGGCAGGCTGATGCCGCCTATGAGGTGGAAGGTCAGTTGGTCATTGCCGTCCACCGTGATGCTGTCCACCGTTTGCCCGAACAACTCGGCGTCGAAGTCCTTGCCGAGTTCGGTTTCTGTGAGGATGTCGTTCAGCAGTTTCAGCCCATCCAACATTTCGTCCTCATCGCTTTCGGTGATTTTGGTTCGGCGTTCGATCCGCAGTTCGGTTATTCTGCTTTCAAGCGCATCGGACTGTGCCGTGTAATCGGCGGCATTGAGTAATCCTTTACCGTGCAGACGGGAGAGGACAAGGTTCTGCGCCGCAAGGTCGGCAATCTCTCGGTCGAGTTCTTTGATCCGCTGCTGACTGCCTGTGGTACGGTATTGCAGTTGTTCGAGCTGGCGGATGAGCGTGCCGAGCAGATATTCTCGGTTGGCGCTCAGCTTCCGTATCATAAGGTTGAATGCGGCGTATACTTCTTGCTCTCGGACTCTGCGCCAAGTGCAATTCGTTTGTCCCGTGGCTTTTCCGGCGCATATCCAATAGGCTGTGCCTTTTATCGTCTGACGGCGGAAGCTGCGGCCGCATTCGGGACAGCGAAGCATTTTGGACAGCGGATAGGTTTTATAGCTTCGCTTACAGTTTGGCTGTCGGCTTTTAATAAGCGCCTGCACCGCCTCATAGGTTTCACGGCTCACGATGGCAGGATTGCTGTCCTCGATATAGTACATCGTCTGTTCGCCGTGATTTTTCTGCTTTTTGAACGGCAGGGTCTGTGAGGTGATTTTCTTTTGCAGGAGAGCGTCGCCCATGTACCTCTCATTATTCAGCACATAGTTCACGGTGGTATGATACCATTTTTCCTGACCGTACCGTCTGCTCACCTCATCGGCGTTGAGCAGATTGGCAATTTTCTGCATACCGATGCCCTGTAAGTAGAGATTAAAAATCCGGCGAATCACAGCCGCTTCCGTTTCGTTGATTACGAGCTCGCCATTGATGAGGTCGAAGCCGTAAGCCGGAGCGCAGCAGTTGAATTCGCCGGAGTTCATTCTCTTTTGATAACTCCATCGCATATTCTGCGATATGGAGATGCTTTCCTGTTGGGCGATCATGCCGGGGAAGGTTGCGAACATCTCGCTGTTCATGGACCGGGTGTCAAGCCCTTGTTCCTCGAAGTATACGCTGACTTCCATTTGTTCCAGCGCTCGGAGCGCCGTCAGCATTTCCTCGGTGTTTCGGGCGAAGCGTGACATGGATTTGACGATGATGCGGTCAATCAAGCCTTTTTTGCAGTCCCGCAGCATTCGGCGGAAGTCATCCCGCTTTTCCATGCTCGTTCCGGTCACGCCCTCGTCTGCATAAATGTCTACGAATTTGTATTCGGGATGCCGTTTACAGTATTCGGAGTAGTATTTGATTTGTGCGGCGAAGGAGTGGAGTTGGTCGCTTGAATCACTGGACACTCGGCAGTAGGCCGCAAGC
>URNF01000004.1 GCA_900549155.1 uncultured Oscillospiraceae bacterium
TCTGCCCCTGGAAGAAGCCGCGGTAGGCGGAGATCAGGCAGATGAGCAGCACGCACGGCGCCAGCGCCGCGATCGCCGCCCAGGAGTTTTCGCTGTTGGAGACGAGCACAGAGAGCGGGCGGCAGAACGCCAGCATCACAAGGCTGACGGCGATACACGCGCACAGCGAGATCGTCAAAGCGTTGGAAAAACAGCGGTCGCGATCCTTCCCCTCATAGTAGATGCTGGTCGGGGCGATGATCGCCTGCGTCTGCAATCCCATGAAGATGACCAAAAGGCTCTGATAGGAAGAATAGACCGTATACAAGCCGTAGTTATCCGTTCCCAAAAGGCGGGTGAAGATCGGAATGGTGAAAAAACTGATCCCATTCAGAATGATCGGACCCAGCATGTTGAACAGAAGGACTTTGTTGAGATGTTTTGTATTGTTTTCCGTTGCCGTGAACCTCCCCTCGTTATTACAAGAAGGCGTCAAGCTCCTCCAAAGACTCTGCGACCACTATCTTTTCGGGGTGTGTATACATGCCCCGCAGTGTGTCGATCATCACGTCGGCATTTTCAAAAGCGTTGCCGAACAGCTTATACAGGAATACCACCGTCGGCTCTTTGTCATACAGCATTTTCGGAATAAACTGCGCGGTGGAAAACGCGCCGACCAGCGTGTGGTCGTCCGTGATCTGCCGTGCACATTCCAGCTCCCACATGTTGCGATAGGTGTCCAGTGTATGGGCAGCATAGGTCTGCGTATCCTGGCGCGGATGCACCCGTATGACCGTATCATTACCGAATTTCTCCAAAATACTCCGCTCTGTTGCGGCGGCGTCCCCTCCCGCAGCCGTTTCGGCGAGCGGCTGTGTCAGATACACACGGCGGCACTGCGCATAGAGCGTGTTTTCCGTATAGCCGAACACCTGCTGCATCCGCTCGGGATGATCGAGCGGCGGCAGCGCTGCTGTTTTGAGCGTTCCGAGCGTGTAGCAATCGGGACGATTCAGATACAGCGCCTGCGGATGATAGGAAAGCGCGTCGCCGAAAAACACCTTGTTCATCACACGGTACAGCCCCGAACGGAACTGTGTTTCCAAATTCGGAATATAGTAAGAGCCGATGCCGTCCTCCAGCTGCATCACCGTCGCCTGCGGCGACAGCATCCGCACGCTGTCCGTAAAGGATGTGTAGAAGCTGACATACAGCGTCCCGTAGCTTTTCGGTTCCCACGCCGCGCATTTATGCCGCGAAAGCGTGAAGGTCGGCGCCATCTGCCGAAACAGCGTGGCGAGCTTGCTGCGCAGCCCCTTGTGCACCGCATAGGGCTTGAAAAGGTACACGCCGCGGAAAATGTCCGTCCCGCGCAGATTTTCCGCGATCGTCGTCGCGGAAGAAAATTGCGCATAGATATAGAGATCCGCTTTCCCGCGCGTTTTCTCCAAGTCGTGATCGACAAAGTTGACCGCCTGCATCACCTGATAGGGCGTATCGCAGACAAACACGCTGTTGTCCGCGCCCTCATCGCGCATGTCCTCGTCGATGAGATACATGCCGAAGCCCAACGCGATCCAGAACATATAGGTCAGGATCGAACGCCAATAGAAAAGGTCGGTGGAAAACAGGATGAACACAAGAAGCGACGTCGGAATGCCGAGCAGCCATCCGAGCGGTGCGCGGTTTTTGTGCGGCTTCCTCTGATAGCGCCACACGCGCAGCACACACAGGAGCAAAAACAGCACCATCACCGCCACATTCACAATGCCGCCGGAGACGATAAAGTTCAGATAGCCGCTGCGGAACGAGTCGCCCTGCTGCAGACGGTCGGCGGAGATCAGCCCCTCGGGATTGCGCTCCACATAGGTGGGAACGTTCTGCGGAGAAATGCCGAAAACGGGCGCGCGCTTGATCAACGTGACGGCGTCTTTCCAGAACGGCGAGCGGCCGTTCGCCTTATCCTCTTTGTCGGCAATGTCCAGCCGTTCGATCGGCCGGGGCTTCAGAACCTCCTGTTCGTTTCTGTCCACATCCTCTTTGCGGGGATTTAAGACCGTGATGGTCTTGTCGTTGAGCGCATACAGCGGGCGCAGCACTTCGACCGCCTGCAGGCGCGTCTTGACGGAGGTGTGATTATAAAGCAGCACCTGCGCCTGCGGCAGCAGGAGCTTTGTCCCCTCGATCACGCCGAAGGACAAAAGCACTGTCAAAAGTCCCGCCGCGATCCGCACAAGCTGCTGACGGAAGCCGTGTGCCGCATGCTTTCTTGCAAAGCCCGCGGCAAGATACCAGCCGAGGACAGCCGCCGCCGCGAAAAAGCCGAGCGTTGCGGAGCGCGAGCCGCTCAGAGCCAGCACACCGAGGTGATAGACACAGCTCAGCACCAGCAGCACCCGCACCGCCTTTTTGCGCGTGGTGATGAACAGATAGCCGGAAAGGAAGATCGTCAGAACCGCCAGCATGCCCTGCCAGTTGGTTTCAAAATAGAAGCCCCAGGCGCGGCCGAGAGAGGGCCAATAGCCCTGCTCGATGATCAGTCCTTCGATCGGTGCATCAATGTGATACTGGAGGCACAGAAAATAGGAAATATACGTATACAGCGACAAAAGCAGACTGAAAACGATCACCGCATAGGCGATGATGCGAAAATCCCGCTTTGCCGTCTCGCGGTAGCCGGAGAAAGGATATAAAACCGCCAGCTCCGCCACAAGATAAGAAAGGCCGATGGCATTTTTCGCATAGCCGTACCGTATGTTGATAAGGCATGAAAGCACCGTCGTCAAGAGAAAGCCGACCAGCACCCACACATATGTCCCCTTGAACATGCGGCGTTTTGAGAACAGATCCCACAAAAGCACAACAAAAAACAGCAACAGAAACACCGCAGGGATCTTCCGGTTGTTGCAAACAAACGAAAACACAGACAGCTTTTGCATCATACCGTATATCAGCAAAAGCAACATTGTCGTCAGGCGCAATGCATGAAGCGCCTTGTCCGACCTGGTTATTTTTTCCATTCTACTCCCCTTTACTGCCGATCCCGCGCGGCTGTTGCCGCTCATATGTCCAAATCCGATATAGCCGAAAACGCTGACATATACAGCAGTATAGTACTTTTTCGTCGCAATGTCAATATTTGATGTCGAAAACAGCGGTCGTTTCCTTCGGAAGCGACCGCTGTTTTTTTGACGGTATAGACTGCTTACGGGAGCTTTGTGCCGCCCCATTCCACGACGGTGAAGCCGCTGCGTGCGGGCGCTGTCAGCGTCTGCGACGGCAGTGTCACAAAGGAGTCGGACGGCTTCCACGCCATGAACACGCGGATGAGGGTGTCGGGGGTCGGAGAGATCTCCAGCTTTGCCGCATCGGTGTAGGCGGCCGTTTGGAAGGAGATCAGGTTATAGGGGTTATCCTGCATCAGCGGCAGCCAGTAGACAATGAACTCGTTTGCCTCGCGGCGGGTCAGTCCGAGCGACGACAGCGCCTGCTCCAAAAATGCCGCCGTGTCCGCGCCCTTCACGCAAAAGCCCTTCGAGAGATCAAACGCGGCGTCGGTCTCCCCCTCCCAATAAAGATAGGAATAGGTCTGACCGCTTTTGTCGGTCAGTGTGCCGTCCGGCGACGCCGTCACCAGCCAGCCGTTTTGATAGGCGGGATAGGTGCAGGTGAGGTTTCCGTCAAGTGCCAGCTTCACCGACACCTCCTGCCGCTTTTCGGGATAGAGATAGATCACCGGCTTATAGCAGGCGTTCGGATCCAGCTGAAAATCGCTGGCGGCAACGGTCAGCATATCCGCCTCCACATGCCCCGACTGCGGGTCAAAACGGGCATTTTGGTAGGTACAGATGACCTGATCGCCCACGCACCAATCCTCCGACAGCGTGCCGTTGAGTTTAATTTCATACGGCGTGGGAATGACGGTGTTGGCAAAAAAGCAGTTTTTATAGATCTTCGTGATGGTGATGTCGTCAAAGAGGTCGTTTTCCGGCGTCTCGGCATTATCGTCCAGCCACACACCCGTATAGTCCGTGCTCCGCAGATTTGTTGCCGGCACACACGCCGTCACCGCCGCAATGCGTGCCGGATAGGTCTCGGCGATCTCGCCGACATAGGTCAGCTCCACCGTGTCGCCGACCTTGATGTTCACGCCGCTCAGTGTCTTCAGATCAAAGGCGATCCGATCGCTCACGCGGCGTTCGGGTTCTCCCTCCAGCGGCTCTGCCAAAACGGATGTCCCGCTGATTTCGACAATGACAGCGTTGCATTTCTGGATGGGCACGGCGTGCACCTTTTCCTTTTCCCACAGGTCGTCAAGCGATTTGAAATTCTGCGGGAACGGATAGATCCGCGTTTTCTCATAGACTCCGTCCCCCGCCGCACGGTTCCAGCGAACGACGGTATAGGTAAGCGAGGTATAGGCACGCGTGCCGTTCTCTGCCTTTGTCGGCAGCGGAACAAACAGCAGCAACAGCACCCCGACCGTTATAAGGATGATCAAAAGACGCTTTCTCATTTTTCCGCTCCCTCATCTTCACCGATCAGCACCGTGTCGACATTATCCTTTGCCCATGCGATGATCCCGGCGATCGTGTCGTGCTGCTCCTTTGTGAGCGTCACCTGTTTGCCGTCGTGGCGGACATAGTTCTCCGTGAGATTGACGCCGTAGTCTGTGCCGAACTCAGTGTCCACGACATACTCCGGCAGACAGTTGCACACAGGCTCCGTATATTGCAGATGCAGCAAAAGGTCGGTGAGCGTGACGGACCGTTCGCCGTCAAAGCCGTATTTTTGGTTATCCACACGGATGGTCGTCATCGTGTTACCGCAATACAGCATCTGCGGTTCTTTTTCGGTGCGGGGTGTTGCGACCGTCTCGTGCGTGTGCGTTGTCGCAAGCGGCGTCGCCTGCTTGGTGGGAGCGGTCACGCCCGTTTGCGTTTTCCCGCAGGCGGCAAGCGTGCCGACAAGCAGGATGCATGAAATCAAAAGCCCTGTTTTTTTCATTTTTTGTCCCTCCGTTTCTGTTTTCACCCTTTATACACGCGAGCGGCAAAAATTCCTTATCGTTTCAGAAAAAAAGCAGACCGTGCGGTCTGCTTTGGTGAAATATCCTTATATCAGCTGCTGCTCGTTGATGATCAGCTTGAACTGCAAGCCCAGCTTTTCCGCCGCCTTGCGGCACAGCACCATGCGGGTGAGGAAAATTTCAAAATAGTCCATCACCGAGCTGAAATGCGGGTCGATCTGCAATTTGAGCTTGATGATCGTTTTTTCGGTGTTGATGTGCAGGCGGGACTTTTCCACAGAATAGTTCACGCGGTCGTGGATGTCAAAGGTGGTGGGATCCTGGTTGCGCACGCGGCTGCGGCGCACATCGCTTTTGTCCGCCAGGATCAGCGCCGCCGCCAGCGCGTTCACCGGCACGCCGGTGCCCTCGTCGTGATTGCCGATGGCGGTCACGACCATCGCCAGATCCTCCGGCGGCATCCCCATCTCATCCAGAATGCGAAACGCCATCACCGCACCGCTTTGCGAATGCTCCACACGGTTGACAAGATTGCCGATGTCGTGCAGATATGCCGCAATGCGCGCTATCTCCACGTCGTGCGCGGAATAGCCGAGCGTTTCGAGAATATACGCCGCCGTCTCCGCTACATGCGTGACGTGCGCAAAGCTGTGCTCGGTATAGCCGAGCGCGATCAGCGACGCATCCGCCTGTCTGATGAAGGTGTTGACCTTTTCGTTGTTTTTGAGTTCTTCAAATGTAATCATGACCCATTCTCCTCACAGCCGCTCGCACAAAAGCGCAGCCAGCTGCCGTGCTGCCAGCAGGCTGTCGTCCGGTCGCGGCGTCGCATATTCCACACGCACATCCAGCGCGTATTCCCCCGTGAACACCAGCAGATCCGACACATCCGCAAACCACACGGCGCGCACACTCAGATTGGGCGCATCGGTCGCCGTGCTGCCGTTTTGAATGAATGCGGCGACCGTTTCCTCATATTCCGCCTCTGTCATTTTCTTCGCCGCGATATACACCGCCGCCGACTGATCCGCCGTAAAATATGCAACCTCGTCGGCAGATGCCTGCTGCGCTTCTCCGAAATGCAGTCCCGTCGCCGCATAGATCTGATCCGCCGTCAGCATATTGACAATGCCGATCGGCTGTTCTGTCGGCAGCGTGTCGGAGAGCGGCGAAGCGCCGCATGCGGAAAATACAAAGAGCGTCAGCACCGCTGCCGCCAAGGCAAACCACCGTTTCATAGCCATCTCCCCCGCTTTATTTATTGCGCACCCACGCCGACGGCGAACAGACCAGCAGCAGCGGATAGATCTCCAGTCTGCCGAGCAGCATCGCCGCCGAAAGCACGAATTTGGAAAATGCGGAATATGCCGCAAAGTTCCCCGCCGGTCCGACGGCGCCGAGTCCCGGTCCGATGTTGTTGAAGCACGCCACCGCCGCCGTCAGATTGGTTTCCAAATCGAACGGTTCAAACGAAATGAGCAAAAACACCGCCGCCATGCACACCATGCACAGGGCAAAATATGCCGACACGCCCGAAACCGTGTCCTCGTCCAGCGGCTTTCCTTCCATGCGCAGTGTGCCGACCGAACGCGGGTGCAGCATGTGCCGCAGCTGCCGTTTTATATTTTTGATCAAAATCATCACACGGGAGATTTTCAGTCCGCCCGCAGTCGAGCCGGCGCAGCCGCCGACAAACATGAGCATGAACAGAATAGCCTTCGAAAGTCCCGGCCAAAGGTTGAAATCCGCCGTGGAATAGCCAGTGGTGGTAGTGATAGACGCCACTTGGAACACGCTTTGGCGCACCGCCTCGCCGACATTGTGATACAAAGGATAGATATTAAAAGTAATCACGCCCGACGCCACCAGCACAATAATCAGATAGGTCGCCAGCTCGCTGCTGTGCAGCGCGGCGCGAAAGCGCTTGATCAGCAGCAGATAATAGAGATTGAAGTTCACGCCGAACAGCAGCATGAATATCGCGATCACCCATTGCAGATAGGCGTTATATCCCGCAAGCCCGTCCGCCTTGATGCCGAAGCCGCCCGTGCCCGCCGTGCCGAACGCATGCAGCACGCTTTCAAACAGCGACATGCCGCCGCACAGCAGCAAAACGGTTTCGAGAACCGTCATGGCGATATAGATGAGATACAGTATTTTTGCCGTGTCCTTGATGCGCGGCACCAGCTTGCCGACAACGGGACCGGGCATCTCCGCGCGCAGAATGTGCATCGGTCTGCCGGAAACGTCCGGCACGATCGCCATGATGAACACCAAAACGCCCATGCCGCCGATCCAGTGGGTGAAGCTGCGCCAAAACAAAAGTCCGTGGCTCATGCTCTCCACATCGCGCAGGATGGAAGCACCCGTGGTGGTGAGACCGCTGACCGTTTCAAAAAACGCGTCTGCAAACGAGGGAATTTCGCCGCTGAAAACAAAGGGCAACGCCCCGATGGCGGAAAACGAAAGCCAGGTCATGGCGACAATGACAAAGCCCTCTTTGGCATAGATAAGACTGTTTTTCGGCTTGCAGAACAGCGTGATAGGCAAGCCCACAATCGCCGCCAGCAAAACCGTCAGCACAAACGCCCATGCGCATGTCTCGCGGTAGAGGACGGAAACCAGCAGCGGCAGAAGCAGGATGCCCGCTTCCAGCAGCACCATGCGTCCGACCGTGTATACAATCATTTTTCGATTCATACGGCGCCGCCTTTACTCTAAGATGTCCGAGAGCGTGTTCAACGCACGCCCTGCCGCAAGAATGATCACGCGGTCGCCCGCCGCAATGACATCGTCGCCGGAAGGAATGATGTTCTTTCTGCCGCGCACGATGCCGGCAATCAGAATATCCTTTTTGAGCGCCAGCTCTTTGAGCGGGATCTGCAGAGCTTCGAAATCCGCCTGCACCTTGAATTCCAGCGCTTCCGCCCTGCCGTCCATCAGCTTATACAGCGTTTCCACCTGTCCGCCGAGCGAATTTTCCAGCGCACGCACATACCGCAAAAGAACGTCCACCACGACCTTTTTCGGTGAAATAATACATTCAAGACCGAGGTTGTCCGCCATTGCCGCCAGCTCGTTGTGGTTGACCTTGGCGACCACCTTGGGGACGTTCTGCGCGTTAGCATAAAAGGACATGAGGATGTTTTCCTCGTCGATGCCGGTCAGCGCCACAAAAGCGTCCACCGAGCCGATGCCCTCTTCCACGAGCAGCTCCTGCTGAATACTCTCGCCGTGGATCATGGTCGCTCCCGGCAAAAGGTCGCAGAACTGGCGGCAGCGGTCACGGTCCTGATCAATGATCTTGACGGTCGTGCCGTTGTCCAAGAGCATTTTGCCCAAATAATACGCCATGCGGCTTGCGCCGAGGATCATCACGCTCTTTGCCTGCTTCTGCATAACGCCGACCATGCGCAAAAAGCGGTGAATTTCGGTGGGCGTGGCGGTGACGCCGATGCGGTCACCCGCGCGCAGCACAAAATCACCGTCGGGGATATACACTTCCTCGCCGCGCTGCACCACGCAGACAAGAAATTTCGCCGCATATTTCTTGCGCAGCTCGCTCAGCGACAGCCCGTCCATCGGTGACTCGGGGCGCAGGCGCAGCTCCACCATTTCGAAGTTGCGGCGGGAAAAGGTCTCCACCATCATCGCGGACGGCAGCTTCAACACCTTGAAAAGCTCCTGTGCTGCCAGCTGCTCGGGATTGATGGACATGGAGAGATCCAGCTGCTGGCGCATGAAGCCCACGTTCTGATCGTTATATTCCGGCTTGCGGATGCGGGCGATCGTATGGGACGCGCCCATACGCTTTGCCAAAAAGCAGCTGAGCATATTGAGCTCGTCCGCATCCGTTGCCGCGACATACACATCCGCCTTGTCCACGCCCGCTTCCGCCAGCGTGTCGCAGTCCGTTGCGCTGCCGCAGACGCCCATGGCGTCATACACATTGGTAATGTCGGTGATGGCGTCGGGATTGCTGTCCAACGCCACCACTTCATGCCCCTCATTCACGAAATTTTCAATCAGCGTAATGCCGATCTTTCCGCAACCGGCGACAATAATTTTCATAGCACACGATCCTTATCATTCAAATGCGACCACAGTATAGCACAAATAGGAAAGTCCCGCAAGCCCCCATGAAGAATTTACACTTGAAAAACCGTCTGCAATATGATACGATACTCTCTGCTCCGATATGCGGGTATGGCGGAACTGGCAGACGCGCCAGACTTAGGATCTGGTGGATTTTCCGTGCAGGTTCGATTCCTGTTACCCGCACCAAAAGAAAAACCAGCGAAAACGCTGGTTTTTCTTGATTTCATGCGGTTTTTGCGGTATACATATTTATTGTTTTGTGTGCTTTTTAAGTCTAAAAAACGCTAAAAACTTCCCACAACTTCCCACGAAACTTCCCACGAAATTATTTCTTATTGTCCACCGCTACATACGCCGCGATCTGCGGATTGGTGCTCCACGCATTTTTCGCGGCGACAAGAGCCGCTTCAATCCACTTTTGCAATCGCTTTTCCGTGACAAACATTTTTATGACGACCGGCAGCTTCGGATAGATCCGCTCGATCACCGCCGCCAGCTTCAAAGCACCCATGCCGCCGCCGAGCTCTTTTTCCGCTTCCGTCACCATCGCGTACAACATTTTCATGACGACGCCCTTGTTTCCGCGAAATACGGCGAAAATGAGCGCAGCGACCGCCGCCGCGCACAGGAGCAGCAGAACCCGGTTTTCAGCAATAAACATCAGAATTTTCATTTTTTATACCCCCAACATCTTTTTCCATGTGTTCACGCCGACGCAGCCGGCGGCAGCCTTTTCGCGGCGCTCCTGTCGTTCCTGCTCGACTTCCTTTTGGATGTGCTTCTCGCGGGTGTATTTATATTCTTCACCCAGCGCCTGCCGCATTGCCGCGTCGCCGCGGTTGCCGCTCTTCCATTTCCGGTCGTTCTCGGCAACCGCCTCGTCGGTGAGCTTTGCAAGCTCGGTGTCATACGCCTCGTCGGTCAGCGCCCCGTTTTGCCAACGCCGCCGCAGATCTTCCCGCGTGGCTTCCTGCTTTTTCTGAAATTTCGTGCGTTTTTCCGCCTTGTGCTCCTCGACCATCTGCGTGACTTCCTCGACCGGCGACGCTTCCTCGGATGTCTGCTTTTCTTTGGCAAGGCGTTCTTCCCTCTCCCTGACGGCATCGCGATATTTTTCGGCACGCTCCATGTCCTGTGCGATGCGATGTGCTTTATATGCATCCGCGTCCGGCTGCACCTTTTCCTCAACCGCGATTCCGCCGTCCGCATCCTCGGCGAAGGCGTGCTGCGTGTTGCTCCGTGCATCATTTTCGGAATTCTGCATATACTGGCTATTGACATCATCCGTATCTTGTGATACAGTGATGTCAGAGACCGATGTATGCATGGAGCCGGAGTTTTCTCCGCGACTCCCTACCTTCTGTTCGTAGAATGTAAAATTCTTTGACAGATGGCGCTGCATCGGTCCTTTTATTTTTCCGACATTGTACACGGTTCCAACACCGTTTTTCATGCCGATGGACATCGTCACGGTATACTTTGCACCGTCGGCATCCTCGAAAAGCACATCGGCATACACAAAGCCGTCCGTCGCAAACGAATGGTTTTTTGTGTCCTCAATAGTGCGGACTGTCCCATCTGTATTTTTCTGCAACACGCCAATCTGCGCTAACTCATCCACATGAGACAGTGCCTGCATTTTCACAAAAAATTCATTGTCCGAAAGCAAGACGCGCTTCCCTTTTTCTTGCTTATACCAGTCTCGGTTTTTATTGAAAGTCTCTTTCTTGGTGATTTGCAGCGTCTGTCCTTCGGTGCTTTCCACAGTGAGAGAGCCGTCTTTCAGCAGCACATCATTGAAAAAAGCGCTTACCTGCCGTCGCCACTCATTTCGATCGTTGCCCGACAAAACATCCCGATCCGCTTTCACGACAGTGTTCCCGTCCTCGTCCCGGACAAACGAGTATTGCACCCCGCCCCGTGCATCATTCTCGGAATTCTGCATATACTGACTATTGACATCGCCCGTATTTTGTGATACAGTGGTGTTAGCTTCCAGTGTGGTTTGAACCAGCTCGGGCAATTGGAGCCCCTGTCTCGTAAACCATCTGGAAGCTTTTTCTATGTTCCCATCAACCAAATTTCCTCTTTGCACCTGTTTGTCAACATATCCGAGTATCTTATTTTCGTTCCTTGCATTGGTTTTGCTGTATACACTGGCAATTTTTGTTATCTCGGTTCTCCCTTCATAAGCACTGCAGTGTATAGCGGCAATTATATCATGCCCGTTTTTGTTTTTCAGTTCTGTTAATGCCACAAGACTATTTGGAACACTCCCGCGAAATAGAAGCACTGGATTGTTAAGCTCTGCGGGCAGCTTTGCCAATTCATTTAGATCAATGTCATGTCCGAAATCTCCTTTTCCGCCCGCCACCTTTTCGACGCACTCCGGGTACATAATGACCGGAACATTTTTTGCCCCGTGTTTTATTAAAATATCCGGTGTTGTGCCGAGCACAAAATACTCCCCGTTGAAGCTGCCGTGTGCTTTCCCGTTTCCTTCCAGCCAATCCTGCAGCTGTTCGCCGAAGTTTTCGTCTAATTGATATTGCACTTCCCCTTCCGCATTCCCGTCCGCACCGAGCTGAACCGTGCCCGGCGTTTTGTCCAGTGCGGCGGTGAAAAGACGCTCGGCATACTGCATGCGCGCCGCCTGTTTGCCGTTTCGGATGGCATCCATCGCATACCGCAGGCGGTAGAATGTTCCGGCGAAAACGCTTGAAAGCTTAGTGTCCTGCCTTGTGATCGCTTCCGCAAAATTCTCCGTGAAGAGGTTGTTGCCGACAAAGTTGGCGACGACCTCTTTTTCTGCGCCCGCCGTATCCAAAGCTTCGCCGACGGCGGCGCGGCGGGACCGGATGCGGGACACTTCTGCATCGAAAGCGGCGTCCCCCATCTGCTGCCGCGCCACGCGCCGCAGCGACTTCCACATGGACGTTTTCTCGATGCCGTGCGTCAGCTCATGCTTGAGCACAAACTCCGTCGCGCTTTCGCTCGACACCCCGGCATTCAGAAAGATCGTGTCCGAAGCACTGTCATATGCACCAACGGCGGCAGCGCCGCTGCCGTTGCTGCCGTCCGTCTGCAGGATGGCAGCATCGGACGGCACAAAACAGACTTTTTTCGAAAACCGCACCGCGACCGCCGCGACCGTCTCGGCGACATCGTCCGAAACGCCGGTGTCGCGTGCGCTCTCCCGCACCGCCCAGTCAATGGTGCGAGCCGTCGTCGCCGTGTCGCTCAGGCTCTGAATGACGAGCGCACCGAGCTGATATGCCGACGGCGTTTTCCCTGCATTCATTTCTTTTTCCATTTTCGCAGCCGTCTGGTATTCTTCGCTGCTCTTGACGTTGGAAAGACCGAGCTTGATCGCGTCCCCGATCTTGTCGTTCTTTATAAAGCTGGTGCCGACCGACACGGTGCGCCCGGCTTCCAGCACCGTCTGCGGCCCGTTGAGAATTCCGGCAGACAGAGCGCCGAGCAGCGCGGAATACATTGCCTCTTCCGAAAACGGGCTTGCGTCGGCTTCTTCACCGAGGATGATGTTTTTAAGTCCGTTCTCAAGAACGCTTTGTGCATCTTCTGTGAGTGCTTCTTCTCCCATGTTTCCGAGAAATTTCAAAACGGGATTTTTGATATTTTTCGTCAAGGTGTCCCCGATCTTAGAAATGCCGGGGATGCTGCCGACATAGTCAAGCGCCGCCTGGTTCAGTCCGTCAAGGAACGCATATGCATAAGCGCGCCCCGGATCGTGTCCCCCCTCTTCGGCATATTTCAGATCGTTGCCGAACGAGGATGCGAAAATGACCGCGCTGCCGACGATCGGCAGCCCCGTCGCACCGCCCGCTGCCATCGCAGGCGCGTTCATGGCAAAGTTCTGCACAAGATCATAGCCGACCCCCAAAGCGGCGCTCTTTTCCCCAATCTGTTGCCGCTCCTCGGCGCTGACATTGTTGAGCGCCTTGTCGTGGTTTTGGAAATTTCTGTTGTTGCGCATGCCTGGATCAATGTTTCTAAGCCCCGCCACGGTCGTATTGGCGCCGCTTTGACGCTGGTCGCCGCACAGCTTGTGATCCCGGCACTGCCCTATCTTTTGAGCTTTGCCGCAGGCGCAATGCTGTATGTTGTCGTGGAAGAGCTGATCCCCGAAATGTCCCAGGGGGAGCACTCCAACATCGGAACGGTGTTTTTTGCAGTCGGCTTCAGTGTCATGATGGTTTTGGATGTGGCGTTGGGGTAATTTCCGTTTACTGTCGGCATTTTCGCAAAAGAAAGGATGAAGCAGCATGAAGGTCACCGCACCGGATGAAGGCGTCATTGAAGACATCGGACACGCATTCGGCTATTACGATTACGGCAAAGAGCGCGGTTTGATTGACGCCTTTCCGCACCGCGACGCGGCGGCGGCATTTATCTGCGGCTATGTGCGCATGGCGCTGCTAAGCGGGATGCTGTATACCACGAGCGAAAAGGGCGAGGGCTACATCGCCTATAAATTGCCGGGGCAGAAGATCCCACCGAGGGCCGCATTGCCGCTGGCAAAAGGGCTTCTCGGTTCTATGCGCGTCAAAGAGCTGTTCCGTTTTGCGCGGATCATGTCAAAGAGCGGTGCAGGACTCAGCAAGCAGCTGGACAAGGCAAAGAAACCGTATATTTATGTCGGTCTTGTCTGCGTGCGGGAGCAATATCAGGGGCAGGGGTTCATGCGCAGGCTCATGGAGACCGTGTTTGCCGAGGGCAATCGGCTCGGCGTGCCGGTGATCCTCGACACCGATGCCAAATCCAAGTGCGACAAATACATGCACCTCGGCATGGAGCTTGCCGGCACGCGCCGCTTCGGCACATACGGTGTGCTGTATGACCTGATAAAATATCCCGACCCGTCGTAACCCGCCATATGGAAAGCCCGCATCGGTCAAGCACCGATGCGGGCTTATTTTGTATCCATTGGATCTTCGCCTTCAAATGCCGTTTCATAGCTTGGCACAAGAAAGAAGCAGTCGGGAATATCCCCCAAATCGGGCGCAGAAAGCATTTCCCTCTCCACAAGCAGTCTCACGGGAAGGGTGGGAGGATTTTCGAGCTTTGCGCACAGACCGGCAAAGTTCTCATCAAAATTCTTCCAATCGCCGTCATAGTCTGCTTTCCACGCGGCTGCCTCCTCATCGAAGTCGATCCGGTCGAAATCGGGAAAGAGAAAGAGGATGCCGCCGCGGATGAAATAGGCAAAACCGTTTGATGCCTGTCGGACATATTCTATCGGCAGCTCTCTCTGCATGGCGGCATTGTAAAAACGATATGCGGGATCGGACAGAATCCCCATCACAAACGGTTCCCCGAAGTCGGCATAATACCGCGATTTTTTGTATGCTCTCCTGTCTTTCGGCATTTGTAGCAGGTAATAATTGATCAACGCCTCAAAGAGCATAAGGATAATCCAAGGCAAAAGCACAATAACCAGTAAAACGATACCTGCTTTTTGATACCATTTTGATTTGTTCACGGATCTCAGTCCCCTCTCAATCGTTTGGCGGCTCATTCCCCGTAAAGCCGCCAGCTGCGCGGCGTGCAGCCGCAGCATTTTTGACGGTGCGTACAAAGTATTTGGCGTCGGAAAAGCCGCTTTCCGCCGCGGCAGCTTCCACAGTTGCACAGCGCCGGCGCGGAAAACTGCCGCGTCGCCCCTCCAACGCGTATGAGCAATATCCACGATGCGCACGATCGGATTTTCTCCGGTATACGGCATATATCCTACCTCATCCACAGGGTAGCACGAATCCGCAGAATTGTCCACCTTTTTGTCGGATCGTGCGTTACATTTCCGTTTTTCTGCCTTCATACCGGGAACGTGGTGATGAATATGTCCGACTATATCATACAAAACACACGACCGTCGGCGCACTGTTTTTCGGAGAACGGCCAAAGCCTTTGCAGCTTTTGGGACTTTTTCTCGGCATCCTCTCCATCGTTTTGCTGAACATCTGATCTTCTCATCTAAGAAAACAGGGACACACCTTTCAGTGTGTCCCTGCTTTTGTCATATGCCGATCGAGTTCTTCTGCCTGATGAACGCTTGTCAGACAGAATAGTTCTTTCAAAAGCCCTTGCCCCTGCGGCACGGAAACAGGCTTTGCATGCCCCACGGCATCCGAAAGTACTTTGAACTCGGCAAGCGTCAACGGACGCCTGCCGATATAGTACCGTTTCGGAGAGCTTTTCACGCAAACGATGTCCACCCCAAACTCCGAAAGCCGCTCCATGTCCGCCATCAGCGCGTGCCGTTCCACACGGATCCCCTCGTCGAAAAGCGCCGCTATGATCTGTGCAACCGTGGTCGGATGCTTTTCGTCCGTGTGCTGCCACAGGTATTTCAGAACATATAAAGTCCGATCTTTTTTTGCCATAGGTCCTCCTTTATCTGCACAAGGCAGCGCATCGGGAAAGGCAGCGCCAAGCGTCCGTTTGAAAAAACACGTTACATCACGATGCGGATCGTGTGCTTTTTACCGTCCAAAAACGCTTTGACGCTGTCGGTCTCATGCTTTTTATCGTCCACGAAAAGCGCGCTGATACCGCTTTGTCTGCCGTTTGGATTTTCGATGACGATGTCATATTCATCCGAGCGGTACATGCGCCGCATCGTGACCCTTTTCCAATCGGACGGGATACACGGAGCGAGACGAAAGCCGTCATATTCCGGATGGAATCCCAGCATATACTGCGTGATCGCACGGAACATCCAGCCCGCCGTCCCCGTCACCCAGGCAAACATCGTCTCGCCCTTGCGGGGATTTTCCGGTCCGTAGTACATATTCGTGACCACATACGGCTCGCAGCCGGAATGTGCGGTCGGATTGGTCGCGGAATCCGGCAGAATTTTCATCATCGTCTCGAAAGCTGCATTTGCCCGTCCGCAAATGCAGTCCGCCACGATCTTGAACGTGCCGCCGTGACAATACGGTGTGCCGTTTTCCCAAATGCCGGGGATAAAGCTCGTGAGACGCCCGATGTGATCGTTAAATTTTCTGTATGCCGGATACAGCGTCAGCGGGCCGTAGTCGGAGTCAAGGTAGGTATCGACCGCATCGAGACAAAGCCTTGTCCGCTCATCGTCGACGATCCCTGCATAGATTGCCCACGTTTGCGGATTGAGATAGATCTTCCCCTCTTTTTCCTCATGCGAGCCTACCTTTTCGTCGTAGTCGTTGATAGCAGCCAAAAACCACTCGCCGTCCCAGCCCTCTTTGTTGACCGCTTTCTCCATTTTTTCGGCTCTTTGCAGCATTTCGTCGGACAGGGCGATGTCATTTCGGATGTGCTTTGCCATTTCCGCCGTGTTGCGCAGCGCCAGGCAAAGCGCGATCGACGTCCAGACCGATTCGCCCCTGCCCTGCAGTCCCGTCATATTCAGAGAGTCGTTCCAGTCGCCGTCCCGTGAGTGCACCAGCCCGTGCTTGCCGACATCATCGGAAGCAAACCGCATGGCGGTGAGGATATGCTCCCACACCGTGTCCTTTTCGCCGTCCAAATAGGTGACCTCTCTGTCTAAAAAGCCGTAGTCGCCCGTTTCTTTCAGATAGGCATTCACGGACAGCGGGATCCATATCGGTCCGTCCGAATAAATGTGGTGGTCAAGCGGCAGCCAGCCGCGCACGCAGCGTCCGTCCGCATACATATAGGAGAGCGTCTCCAGGATCTTTTCGGCGGCAAGTGCGGGATTGAATGCGGCGACCGCCCAGGCATCCTGCAGCTGATCCCGAAAGCCCTTTCCCGTGTCGCGGCCGACCTCGGCGCACAGCTGCACCTGCTGCTTTAACCAGTAGTTTGCGAAATTGTTGACCTTTTCCACGGGTGTGTCGACAGTGACCGACTGACAGAGCTTTTCCGTCTCCGCCTTCAGGGCGACATAGTCACGTTCGATCTTCCCCGTTTGGAACAGCTTCTGTGAAATGAATCTGGCGGTGTCCAGCTTATCCGCCACGCCGATGAGCACATGAAACGTGACCGTCTCACCCGCCGCAAGCGCAACATCGTGCTGCAACACGCCGACCATCCGCTCACAGGATGCGAGGGTGTCGGAGAGCTTTTCGCGTTTTAAGCTATCCGGCGCAAAAACGCTGCCGTATGTACCGTAGAAACGGGAACGGGAGCTTTCAAAGGCGTCGGGCTTGCGATCCGAGGAAACGAAAGCGTTGAACCACTCGTGGGGCTTTTCCATCGCCGCATTGAAGCACATCAGCAGATTATCCGCCGCGTCATATTCCGCATGGACATAGGAGTTATAATCGGAATACCGCGCATACCCCTCAAGCGAAAACTCCGCAAAGGAATACACACTCAGCTCCTGCGCATGATCCGCCCTGTTTTCCAGCGAAACCGTCCAGATCTCGCAGGGGTCTTCCCGATTGACAAACACCTGCAAGCGGGCGGCGATCCCCGCACATTCCGAGGAAACCGTCGTGTACCCCAAGCCGTGAACGCACCGAAAATGCTCCACCGGCGTTTTCAGCGGATACCACCCGGGGTTGAACAGGGTATCAGCCGTCTTGTTTTTGATATAGAAATACCGTTTTCCGTCCGCAATGACACAGCAGCGCCCCTTTCCCTGCGGATCGATATAGGAAAGTGCACGGTCGCCGTAGGCGCCGTTGCCGCCGCCGAAATGGTTAACCCCCGAGAGGATGCGCGCATTCCAGATATAGTTCATCAAAGGTCTTTTCGGTTCCTTTTCCGTGATGACATATTCCCTGTCTCCAAAATAACCGATCTCAGACACGTATATGCTCCCTTCTGTCAAATGATCTTCAAAAGACAAGGGACGCCGTTTGTTTTGCGGCGTCCCTTTTACCTATTTACTCCTCAGGAGAGTTTTCCTCATCCGTTGCGGGATTCTCCCCGGCGTCAGGCGCGCCGACCGCCTGCTTCTTCTTTTTCAAAACAAGGAAAGTGACAGCCGCCGCTGCAGCCGCACAAACCGCGACGATCGCGACAATGACCCAAGCCGACATATGCTTTGTCGGTTCTTCAACCGGATCGTCCACGGGAACATCGCCGTTTCCCGTTGTCTCAGTGGTAGGCTCGGTGACAGGCTCGGTGATGTCGGTGTCGGTGATATTGTTGATGTCGTCGGCAGTAGCCGGTGTCGTGTTGTCGCCGTCGGTTCTCGGAGCAGCCGTGACTTTGTTATTGTTTGCCTTGGTGGTCTTGTTGTTCGGCGCAGCGGTGGTCGGGGTCTTGGCAGCGGTAGTGGTCGTCGCGGTGCTGCCGCCGATCGCAGGCTTGCCCGTGCTCACGCCGAGATAGCCGATGTTGTCCATCTTATCGGTGGCGTCATCGCCCTTAAAGAACAGGAAATCGTCGAAATACAGAGAGCCGGAGATGGTGTTGTTGAACGTCAGCCCCTCGTTTTCCTGATTGTAGATCACCATCTCCAAACGGCTGAATTCCTCCGCCGCTTCCATCTGCTTGCGCATATCCGCCGTCCAGGCATCCTGCCAACGGACGGTATAGGTTCTGGGGGTCGTGTCCACTTTCAGAAAAATGTCATTCTGATAGTCCGACCAGGAGAAAGAAAGGCGCAGACGGACATACACCTTTCCGGTGGCTGCCATCGTGATCTTGAAGCCGTCGGTGGTGGTGACAAGATTTTTCAGACCGCGGGTGTCCTGATCCGGCTCATGCCAAAAAGTGGCATAGCCGGGCGTGTTGTTATTGTCCCAGTCCATCTTCACGCTGTTCTTGCCGCCGAGGACAGATTTGGTGTCCAGATTGACAGCCACGACCGCTTTGTTGCGTTTTTGGATGCCGATATAATACAAGATATCCGACGTGTCCGCATAGGACTCCCAGTCGTCCCAAAGTCGTGTGACAGTGGATGCCGCCGAAACAGGTGCCGCAAAGAGGGTCACTGCCATCATCACCGCGACGAGCAGCGAAAGCCATTTAGTTGTTGTTTTCATATATGTATCCTCCCTATTTCATGTGCATTATTTGCCCGTTATCTTTGTTTCTCCCCAAACATCGCGCAGATTGGCGTTCAGAGAGTCCGCATACATATCGATCAGCGTGCCCGCCGTTTTGTATCCATAGTACATATCGTTGCTCAGACCGAAGAAGCAGCCGCCGTCCAGATAGGAAATGCCCGAATAGGCATACAGGCTGTATTTGTCATTGCCCGAAAGGCGCTTTTTGTAGTCCTCATAGGATGCCTCGTCGGCGATCTTCAGGAAAAAGTCATCCTCGAACCGTTCGTCATATGTACGGGTGTCCGAGCGGCGGATCAGATCCATGATGAACAGATATTTGGCGGCATCCTTTTCATAGGTCACCGGAATGAACCAATAGCGCACATTGCTCTGATAGCTGGTGATGTTCGAGGTGTTGGACGGACCTTTGGGGAAAGCGATCATGCCGAATTCATCCTTCATGCCGCTGTCGTTGGCGATCGTCATGACCTCATTGGTGCCCAGCATAAACGCATAGGAGCCGTTCACGAAGTCCTGCATGGCAGCCTTCCAGCCGCCCTCGGAAACGTAGATGGTCTTGTCCGTGTTGCACCAGTCATAATAGGTTTCCATTGCCTGTGTGGTTTTCGGATCCTTGAGGTTTACCTCCAGCTGTCCGTCCGCATTGATCTTGCAATAGTCGCCGTCGTTGGAATAGATCATCGCCGTGAGCGTCTCGTTGATGGTCCATGCGCCATAGCCGTGCAGGGTGATGGTGCCGTCGCTCTCGGCGACCTGACACTTCTTGGCATATTCCTTCAGCTTATCCCACGTCCACTCGCCCTTTTCCTGCAGCGTGTGCGGATCTTCAAGATCGTTTTCCGCCAGGATGCGTTTGTTATAATAGAGGGACGTGTATGCCGTGTTCTCATAGCCGAAGTTGAAGCCGTACTGTCCGCCGTCCACATTGGTGTATTTCGAAACGACCTTGTTGTAAATAGCGTCGTTCGCAAAATCAATGCCAAGCTCGGCTGCCGCGCTGTTCAGGTTGGACATGATACCGGCATAGTACCAATCGGCGAAGTCGTTTTCCGGGCACATCATCACATTGCCCAAGGGAGCGCCCGACATGACCGCCGTCACCATGGCGGACTCATAGCCGGAGCCCTGACCGACCGTTTTCACGGTGAAGCCGTATTGCTTTTCAAGCTCCTTGAGGTGCTTATAGTCATACGCCTCGGTGTCCACGTTGCTTTCATCAATAGACCAGGGGTAGACGATCGTCATTTCAAGTCCCTTGAGACTTTCGAGAAATTCATCCGACACCTTCAGAGCCGTCGCCTTGCCGCCGGATGTGCCGTCCCCCGACGGATCGGCTTTCGCACCGCAGCCGACGAGGGAAAGCATCAGAGCGGCTGCCAAAAGGAATGCAAAAACTTTTTTCATGCCATTACCTCCGTTTTTATCGTTTGCATCGCACGCTGTGATCAGTTGGTTACCGTCAGTTTTACTACACCGTTGGATTTGACCGTGATGATCGCCGTTTTTTCGGCTGCGCTGAAATTCAGAGTGGCGGTTGCGTGATTGCTGCCCGACACCGCGACCTTCGGCGCTTTGGAAACGCCCGTCAGCACAATGACCGTTTCACGAAAATCGGATGCGCTGTCCATCTTCCCTCCTTCCAGATAGGAATCCATGAAGCTGCCTTTGTTTTCTTTTTTATTGCAGACACGGGATGTGTCCAGACGCAGATTGGTGAGATCCATCTTGAAGCCGCTTTGACTCTCCTCAACGACGGCATAGGTGTGCTCGCGCATGGAGATCTCCGCTTTCACGCCGCTCTTCATCGTATAGGCGACGCTCTTTGCGGAATTTTCGGTCTGATTTTCAAGATCGTTGAGGATATAGGTCAGATTGCCGATCTTAAACATCGTGCCGTTTCCCGTATAGGTCTGCGCAAATTTCGAATTGAAATACTTCTGCTTGGTCGCCGCCGTGGAACCGAGCTTTTGTGTGTAATTGCTGTTTGTCAGAATGTCCGCGTTCGGAAGGATAGCGGAAGCGTTCACATATTTGCAAAGCGTGGGAACGATGTAATACCGTCCCGTGGTCGGCACCCATTTCTTACTCGTGCCGTACTGACGGTAGGTGCTGTACCATGAGGTAAGCCCGCCGTAGATGTCCATGAACAGCTTGGACTCGATCCCCTGCATCACGCTGTCGTCCGCCGAGGTGAACTGATAGGCAACCTTTATGTTGCTGATCACCTCGTTCTTTTGGGGCACAGCGCCGCGCACGATCCGCTGATACAGCGGATAGACGACCGACCAAAACGCTTCCGAGAAAGCGATGTTGCCGTCCAGCGGCTCATAGAGGTGCAGTTCTTCAGAGGAATACACATTGGCGCCGCCGATCATGTCGCAGATCGTGTCGATGCCGGCGAGGGCGGGCGGGTATTTCAGGGTGAACAGATCGGATTTGCCGCGGAACTTCGTGCCCATATCGTTATAATCGCCCAGTCCTTCTTCCCACCAGAGCCACGACTCCACGTTGCTGCCCCAGTTACCGCACACACCGCTAAGCCACGCGCCCATCGCCGCAGCCTGTGTGGAGAAATGCCGTCCCTGTCCGTTATGCTTATCCTGAATGATGACATTGTGGGCATAGTCCTTCATCAGTTGATACAGCTCTTTGTCCTCCAGCGCACGGTTCACCGTGTTGGTGCAATGGGAATATTCCATCTCCTGCCACACAAACAGGGCGTTGTTTTCCTTGCAGGCTCTGAGGGTGGTCTTCATTCTGTCAAGCTCTTCCTGACGCAGCTGACTGCACGAAAGCTCCACATGCACAAAGCCCATCAGGCTCTTATGCTTTTTGAGCAAATTCGAAAGCTCGCTTTGTGTGAAGCCCTCCCGCGTTTCCACCGAGTTCCAGTTCTCGATCTGAATGAAGGTCGGTATGTTGGCGGCGTCGGTTTGAGAAAGGATCTTCTCAAAGGATGCATACAGGGCGTTTTTGTCCGTGCTGTTCGTATCGGTGTCCGTATACAGCGCCGAGAAAGCGCGGATGTCCGCGGGCAGCGCGTTATACAGCACCTTCATCGACTCTCCCTCGCTCTTCGGGGAAAGCGTGATCGTGTGGAAAATGAACAGCGGATTGTCGTGGTTCACCAGCATACGGGACTGCGACGAGGTCGCCCTTTGGCGCACCGTTTTGCCCTTCAGAGAGGACATGGTGAGCGGCGACACCGTCAAATTCTGCTGTGTGCTTTCGGGCAGCGTTTTGATCGTCGTTTGCTGCTGCTTTGTGGTCTTTGCAGGACCCGCCGTCTTATTATTGTTAGCATTGTTGTTTGCGGTCTGTCCGCCGTTTGTCTTGGCGGAGCCGCTCGGTGCCGCAGTGTCCGTTGCGGATGCGGACGTTGCCCCCGAACCGTCGGAATTTTGCGAGGACGGTTCCGGCTTTTTGCTGCATCCGACGAAGCAGCCGACGATCAGAAAGACCGTCAACACCAAAGAGATCGCCATTTTGAGCTTCTTCATAAAAAATCCTCCTTTTAACCGACCAAACCGCTTCTCGAAACGCTTTCGACAAACGACTTTTGTGCAATCACATACAAGACCAAAAGCGGGGCGATGACCAGCACGATGCCCGCATTTTGGATCAAGCCGCCCGCCAGGATCTGTGTGTTGCCCGCGTTTGCCAAATTGGCAAAGGGGTTTTCCAAAGCACCGATGGTGGTGGGCAGCACATCGAGGTTGGAACAGAATACCGGAATGTACATTCCGTCCAGCCACGTCCACACGAAGGAAAACAGGAAAACCGTCACCATCATGGAGCGTGCGTCCGGCAGGATGATGCTCACAAGCGTCCGAAAAACACCGGCGCCGTCGATATATGCCGCTTCCTCCAGGGCACGCGGCACGCCCTTGAAATATTGGCGCATGATGAAAATGTAGAGCCCGTTTTTCAGTCCCGTGCAGGTCACTCCCAAAATGATCATCGGCCACCAGGTGTTGAGCAGCGACAGCGACCGAAACTGCAGATAATACGGAACGAGCAGCACATCCGGCGGGATCATCATCGCGAGAATTGCCGCGAGAAACAAAATGTTGTTCCCCTTGAAGTTAAACCGCGCAAACCCGTATGCCACAAAGGTCGATGAGATCATCTGCACAGCGGAAATGACGATCGCCATCGGGATGGTGTTCAGCATCGCGCTGCCGTATTTCAAAAGCCGCATCGCTTCCGTATAATGTGAAAGCGTGAAATGCTTCGGGACATATTTCACGGTGCCGTCATACACATCCTGCACGGACATGACGCTTGTGGAAAGCTCGGTGATCAGCGGATACAAAATGACAAAGCAGATACCGCCGATGAACAAAAGCCGCAAAACGGAGAGCACCAGGCGGACAGCAGATCTTTTCAAACGCATTTTTCCCTTTTGGGTCATGTTGCTCCCCCCTCAGTTCTCCTGGTATACAATAAATTTTGAGATCAGCTTATACACGATCAGCAGAATGATGCCCATGATGATCATATAGCTGATCGCCATTGCCGAGCCTGTTCCGAACTTGATCTTTTCAAAGCTGGTCGCGTGGATGCTTTCGATGACCGGATTGGAAATGTTGGTGAACGAATCGATGACCGAATAGACCACGCACACCAGGATCAGCGGACTGATCATCGGCAGGGAAATTTTCCAAAAAACGTCCCAGCCGGTCGCCCCCTCCACATACGCCGCCTCAAAAATCGACGGGGAAATGGACTGCAAGCCCGCCAAAAATACCACGATCGGCACGGCGGAGATCGCGACGATGTCTGAGATGCGCTCCACGGTCGAGGAAATGAAATTGACAAGCGACTGATTCAGCGACATCTGATTGAGCAGGGACACGATGCCGACGGACATACCGGATGCCGCCGACTCCGTCGTTGCATTTTGCAGAGTTTGCAGGGTGTAGCCGCCCAACAGCTGACTGATGATGCCCGACGAGGTGATCACCGGCAGAAAGAGAATCATGCGAGCAAGTGTTCGGCCGTGAAACTTTCCGTTCAAAAGGCTCGCCATAAAGAAAGCAAACAGCGTGCAGATCGGGACGTTGATCGCCATGTTGCCGATGGATGACAGCAGGTTCGTGCGAAACTCCGTGCTGACAAAAAAGATATAGTTGTAGTTCTCCAGACCGACGTTCGTCAGGGCAAAGCCGTCGGGCATGATCTTCAATTCGCTGAAGCTGAAAACGATCGCCTGCACCAGCGGGATGATGATGAAAAAGACCAGTCCGACCAGGAAAGGCGCCACAAAGACAAAGCCCCATCTTTTCTGCTTTTCACTCAGGGAAACCGTTTTCCCCGGGCGCTTTTTCGGATCTTTCATTCAGAAGCCCCTTTCCAAAAGCCTTTTGCGGGAACCGTTACGCCGTCTGACAGCGTGACGGGCTTGCTGTTGTAGTTGACGATCACCGACTTACCGGAGGCAAACGTCGTGCGAAAAACGTTGTCCTGCAGTCGCTCATGCCGCACAATGCAGGTGCCGTAGACATCGCCGATGGCTTCTTTGACCGTCTCATAGCGCGCCTTGATCGTTTGCTGCAGATAGCTGTAGTCAATGGAGTAAAGCGCGTTATGCTCGGTGTTGCGCAGCTTATCCGTGTGCTGCGCCGCCACGATGCAATAGGGCGCTGCACCGTTTTCGATCAGGTGCAGATAATCCGAATCGTCTGCATAGCAGAGGTTCATCGCGTCGCCGCTGTAGGTCAGATAGCCGCTGTAGACCATGGCGGCAAAGGGCACGCTGTAGTCGGTGATGTCGAAGTTTGAAGAGGTCAGCGGCAGCGAAACGACCGCATCCGCAAGCACCGCGATCGGCGCATTGCCGACAGAAGTGATCAGTTCTGTTCCCGTCTCCTTCACGTTCTTCACATGCGCGCAAAGCAGCTTGAGCATTGCCTGCCGTTCCACTTCACCGCTTTCGTTATATTCCGCATTGAGCGCCTTGCCGACGCTGAAAAGTGAGACAGAGGGAAACGCGTTTTCTTCCGCGAGCTTTTTCACGGTTGCAAACGTGATGTCCATTCCCTGCGGGTTGAGCACGCGCTTTGCCGCGCTGTTTTTGTTGAAGTTAAAATAGGCGGGATCGCTTTCATACAGCACCGCTACATCGCGGGACAGCATGCGGGAAACATAGCGGTTCGACGCATTCCGAAACAGACCGCCGTCAAAAGCATACAGCGTTTCATAGGCGACGCTGTAGTGAAAACCGTTTTCGCTCATCAGCTGACTGACCGTTTTGAGCGCGGACGACACCTTTGCGGACTTTAAGAAGCTCTGCGCATATCCGCCTGCGGCGTAGCCGCTCAGAATCACGGAAAGGTCGTCGGTGCTTTCTTTGAGATCCGTGCAGATCGCCAGCGCCTGTTCGGGCGTTGTCAGCTCATAGGACTTCTTGTAGCTGATGCCGCCGAGCTTTTCCGTCACGGTGATGTTGCCGATCAGATTTATGCCGAGCGGCAGCTTTTGCGGCGCGTCCGTCGGCGTCCTGCCGTCAAACAGCAAGCCCCGATAATACCGCGCCATGCCCGAATAGTCCGCCTCTTCCCCGGAAAGGAAATGATAGGAGACGGTGAGATCGCCGTCGCGCTTTTTGCTTTGATTGTTGATATAATAGGACGTGCTGCTTTCACCGGCAGATGCCGAAATGGCGTTGATCTTTGCCGACTGCAGGATGCGAAACGCCGAATAGGCATAAGGGCGGGTCTTGCTGTCCCCGGGAACTGCCGTGACACTTGCCAAAGCGTCACCGTCCTCGATGATCGCCAGCCATCCGGCATTGCCGGAATGGCAGCCGAACACGGGCAGGATCGCCTGCTGTGTGTTATAGACAAGCTCCTTCTCCTTCACCGTTTCTTCGTCGCCGTAGATGTTGACGCTGTATGCCTGCAGCCCGTTTTTCTGATTGAAGAAATTCATGATCGAGCCGGAGCCGTCGGGCAACAGATAATAGCCCTCTGTCCCCTGCGCGACTCGACTGAAATTCGGGAGAACATTCAGAGACTGGACGGTTGCATTTCCCTTGCTTTCGATCTTGCTTTCGGGAACGGTGACGGAAAGCGCATTTCCCTTGATGCTCACGTCCATGACCACATTGAAGGCAACATCCTCGCTGTTGCCCTGATCGTCCGCGAACGCCGCATCCTGTGCATAGTCCTCGTCGGTGTAGCCCGCTTTTTTCAGTGCCTCGTGCAGCCTGTTCTCCAGTGAGGACTGGAGCGCATCCACCTTTTGCGCATAGATCGGGCCGTCGGCAGCCTGCGGATATTTTTCCCTTGCCGTGGCGGCTGCGGCGGCATCCATGCTGTCAAGGTCCACAAGCTTATACACCTGTGCCATCAGCCGTTTGCCGGACGCGTCACACGCATCGTAAAACCGCTCATATCTCTCCGCCGTCCAGACCTTCGGCGCATAAATGATGCCGTCCACACTGCCGAGAGAATATTTGATCTCAAAGCCGTTTTCCTTTTTCGTGATCTCAAACTGACGATCCTTCACCGCGTCCATGAAGCTGTCCAGCGTGTTGGTGACGCCGGTATCGTCAAGATAGGAAAGCGTCACGCTCGCCTTATCCCGATCCGAACCGCCGACCACACCGGAGTCATACACAGCGCCGGTCGTCAGATCCGTCACCCGAAACAAGGTGGTATTTTCGCACAGCGAAAGTGAGAGCGTCTCCGTTTTGGCGATTTCCCTGAAGGCGATCTCTGTGCTCACCCCGGGCGCCGTTCCGTTTGAAACAAACGCCGCCTGTTCGCCGTCCTGCACTTCAGACTGACATGCCGTCAATCCGCAGCAAAGCGCAAGCACCAGCAGTGCCGATAAAAACCGTTTAGCCATACATACCATTCCTCATCAGAAGCAATTCCAAATTCACACCGTCACCGCAACGACAGTTCCGTTATCAGATCATAAACAAACAGCACAAACTGATCCACCAGCGCAAATGCCAACACCGCCAGCAGCACGACGACCACCATGACGATCAGGGTGATCAGCGTCACCAAAAGCGTTTTGCTCATGGAATAGTTGTGGATCTCCATTGAGGAGAAAATGAGCAGCCCCACCGTCCAAATGACAGCAAGCGCAATGAGCACAAAATAGAAATCCTTTTCATCCTCTGCCAGCAGCAGACTGAACACCGTGGCAAAGGGATAGATGAGCAGGATCGGCGTTGTGGAATAGCCGGCAGCCATGACGATCTCGCCGAATTTTCCCTCGCCGCCCATCAGCGAGGTGACGCACCAGCTGCAAACGCAATAGAGCAAAATCGGCACCAACACCGAAAGAAGCTGCAAAAAGAAGTTTGTGCTGTTCGCCGACCCGCTTGTGAACACATAGCCGACCGCCACACTGTTCACGCCGAAGGCGACCGACGACAAAAGCAGGATGAGCAGCCCCGTGCCGACGCGTCCGCGTTTTTCCTTTTTCAGATCCCACGAGCCGTCCAGCGGATGGAAGATCATATACAGCGCATATTTCAGCGAGCCGCGGAAGGACTGCGGATCGGGCTGCTTTTTCGGATGCTTTTTGCGATAGAGTCCAAAAAGAAAGCTTCCGCCGATGAGCAGCAGGATGGCGGCAAAAAGATACGGAATGACCGTTGCAAGCCGCTGCTGGCGGTACATTTTGAATGCGCGGGAATAGTTGCTGCGATCGCCTGCCAGCTTGAAATAGTGCATGGCGGTCGTGAAATCGCCTGTGCGGTAATAGGACTTCCCGAGACCCGCCTGGGCGATCACGTTATTGTTGTTGTCCTTGATGATCTCTTCCCAAAGGGCAGTTTCCTCTTCATACTGATCGTTATAGTGATACATTGCCGTGTGGAACAGCTTGACGCCGTATGCGGAAAGCGTATATTTGGTGATGCTCTCCTTACCCTTATCGGCGATATAAAACGCACCGTTTGCATAATCCATTGCCACGGGGGTCTGCATCGCGCCGCGCACAAGCCCGGGGACGCCGAACTCAAAAAGCAATTCGCCGTCGAAGTTATAGACGAACACGCGACAGCGATTGGCGTCCAAAATGGCATACATACCGTATTCCAGGGGGCAGACATCCACGATGGTGGAGACGCCGCGATAGCTGCCGACAGCCATATAAGTGTTGTCGCCGTAGGGCTTCACCATACCGGCGTCCTTCAGCACATTGTTGCCCTTGGCGTTCAGCTTCCGCACCGGCTCGGCAGTACCGCTTTGGTATTCCTGCGCCGTGAAGCTGGACGAGGTCACATAGATGAAATCGTCCTCGTCGATGTTGACGTTGTTATACTCCGTCGGGACAAAGGATGCGCTGCGTTCGATCTGCGCTTCACTGGAAACAAGCCGCCAAAGATAGTCCGCAAGCGAGACGTTGACCTCTGCCGCGCCGAGACAGGTGACGAAATCCCCGTTTTTGTCCAGCTCGATCAGTCCCTGGTTAAAGCCCGCCGAGATCACAAACATACGCCCTGCGGTGTCCACCAATATTTTAGTGGGTTTATATTCAAAAGTCGACGGGAAAATATTGGAAACCGGCTGCCCGATCACCCGCACGACCTTGCCGTCGTCGTCAAATTGCAGAATGCGATGATTGCCCGTGTCCGTCAGATACACGCCCGTTTGGTGTACATAGATGCCCTGCGGATTTGAAAAGGTATAGGCCTTTCCGTCTGCATCCGTGACCGTCGTGTAGGTCTTTTGCAGCTCCAGATTGGCATTCAGCTTCAGAACACGGTTTGCTGACGCGTCCACGACCCAAATGTTCTCCGCATCGTCCACAAATATATCCGACGGCGACGTCAGGCTGTCAATGCCGAGATCCTTGGCATATACGGATTTTTCCCACACCACGGCATCCGGAGCGGCGACCGCCTTTTTATCCTCGTCATATGTATAGCTGTTGAACGAAGCGGCAGATGCCGTCACACTGCCCGCCAAAACTGCGATCAGCAGGGTTACGCACACGGTTATTTTTCTAAAACGCTTCATACTAACCCTCTCTGTCTTACTCCTTGATGCCGGAAGAAGCCATTGTTTCCAAAATGCTGCTCTGCGAAATGATGAACACCGCAAACGGCGGGATCAGCATCAGCATCGAAACGGCAGCCGCTGCGCCCGTCCTGGCGATGCCGCTGTTCACGATCTGATTTAAGGCATAGTTGAGCGGCTTTAGCTCCTCGGTGAAGATATAGTTGCCGCCGGTCATGCCCCACATGGACTGGAACGCAAAAATGATCAGGGTGAGCAGGGCGGGGCGAACGAGCGGCAGCGCAATTCTCCGAAAAATGCCAAGCTCCGTCGCCCCGTCGATCCGCGCGGCTTCCAGCAGTGCGTCCGGAATGCCGGTCATGAACTGCTTCATCAGAAACAGCCCCAGGGGCGACGCGATCGCGGGAATGATGAGAGAAGCATAGGTGTCCACCCAGCCGATCTTGGACATGATGATGTAATTGGGGATGGCAGTGACCTGCGTGGAAAACATCAGCGAAACGACCACGAGGCTGAAAAGCAGATTTTTGCCGGGGAAGTTTCTTTTTTCCAGAATATACGCCGCCAGGGAGACGACGATCAGCTGTCCCGCCGTCGCCGCCGCCGTGATGAAAACGGTGTTGAAGGCATAGCGTGAGATCGGCACCAGCGAGTCGCCCAAAACCGAAGAAAGACTGCGGAAATTGTTGAGCGTGGGATTATGCACAAAAAAGCGCGGCGGGAACATGAACAGCTCATCCATCGGCTTGAAGGCGGTGGAGACGATATACACGATCGGCAGCGCCATGAAAGTGCCCAAAATCGCGAGCATCACGATGCTTAGAATATTGCCGACACGACTCTTTGTCGGACGATGTACAGTTTTATGTGTCATAAAAAACAGCTTCCCCTTAATTTCCGACACGATTTAACAGCCGTTGGATCAGTTTGTTGCACAAAAGCATCATCAAAAACAGAATGGTGGCGATCGTGCAGGCATAGCCCATTTCCATGCGCGTGTTGCCGTAGTCGTTCATATGGTTCACCAGCGTATGTGTGGCATATTCCGTGCTGGGCGATCCGAACAGAACGTCCTGCACCGCGCCGCAGGAAAAGGCGCCCGTTATGCTCATCACAGCGCCGAACATCAGCTGCGGCTTCATCATCGGCAGGGTGATGAACCAAAGCTCCTGCCAGCGGTTGCTGATGCCCTCGACCCAGCCCGCCTCATACAGCGCGCGATCCATGTTCCGAAAGCCCGCAACAAAGGACAGAAAGCCGGAGCCGAGACTCATCCAGATCATCACGAGGATGCCGACCGCCATCATGTAATCGGTGTCCGTCAGCCATTTTATAGGCTCATTGATGATGCCAAGCTCCAGCAGAACGCCGTTCAGATAACCATAGGCATCGCCGCTGAAAAGCACCTGAAAGATCATATAGGCACCGCCGGAAATGGACGGCACATAGAATACCGTCACCATGAATGTGCGCCAAAAGCCCTGCAGCTCATTGATGAACCATGCAAGCAGCAGCGAAAGCAAATAGCCGATCGGGCCTGTGATCGCCGCGATGATGAGTGTGTTTTTCAGCGCGGTGATGGACAGATCGTCTGCGGTGAAAAAGGTGATGTAGTTTTGCAGCCCGACATAGCGCGGCGCTTCGAAAATGTTATAGGACGTGAAGCTCAGCCCGATCGACATTACCACGGGCGCGATGACAAAAACAGTGAAAATCAAAAAGAAAGGCAGAATGTAAACATAGCAATCCCAGTTCTGCCGCATCTCGTGCATGACAGAACGGCATTTGCCGTCGGTATGTGACTTCTTTCTCACGTCGCCCGCTCCTTACTCCAGACCGAATTCTTTGCGCTTGTTTGTGATCTCGTTGTTGATGGTATAGGTGTAATCCACCAGGGTATCCTTTGCATCGCCGTCATGGTTTACCACCTTGCGGTAGGCATTCAGCAGATGTCTTGATACATAGTAGCCGCCGGGAACCTCCTGCACGCACCTTGCGCTTTCCAGCTGTGTATTCAAAACATTCAGCTCCTCCGACCGCCAGGGCAGTCGGTTGAACGCTTCTCGGTTAGCGGTGTTGTAACGTGCCGATTCGCCGAGGATGCTCTCCATCTCACTGCTGAAACGGCTTTGCGTGTCGGTGGACATCAGCCACTTCATGAAAGCCCAGGATTCCTGCGGCTTTTTCGTGTTGCCGAGCATCATGACCGCCGTGCCGGAGAGCTGAGTGTCGCGGTTCACCGTCCCGTCGGCGTTCACCGTTCCCGGGAGAACGGTGAAGCCCCACTGCCCCTGTATTTCCGGCGCTGAAACCGCCAGGTTGTTATAGGTGGTGAAGCCGGCAATGCCGAGCGGCACCTCGCCCGTTCTGAAACGGTTGACAAAGTCGATCTCCTGCGAAACGGAATAGTTGAGATAGAAATTTGTCCACTGCTTGAAGGATCTGACGGAAATATCATTGTTGAGCACAGAGGCATCGCCCTTCTCGTTGAACACCGTCCCGCCGTTTTGCATCAGGAACATATACATCGTGCCGGTATCCACCGTGCCCGACAGACAAAACTCCATGTTGTTTTTGTTCAAAACGGAAATGGCGGAAACTACCTCATCCCACGTGCGCGGGATCTCCAGTCCGATCTCCCGCAGGACATCCGTGCGATAGAAAAGCACGTTGAAGCTCTGCGTTTCGGGAATGGCATAGCAGCTTTTGCCCACATAAAACGGGACAAACAGTTCCGCATTAAATTGCTTCTTAAATTCCTCGAAATCGGCAAAGGTCGTCAGATCATATGCCGCGCCGCGCAGGGCATAGTTCACAGGCTCTGCGCCCGTGCAGTTGAGCGCCACGTCGGGACCTGTGCCGGACATGGTCGCGGACATCAGCGTGCCGTGATCCACCAGCTGTAGGGAAACGGGGATGCCGCTGTCGGGAGAAAACGAGTCGTTGATCAGGGACTTTAATATCTGCATCTGATCGCGGCCGCTTGAGATCCAGACCGTGATCGCATCCGCGCTGTCCACCTCGGTCAGATTGCCGATCGCCTTATAGTCGGTGAAAAAGGAGCAGAAAAAGCTCTTGACCGAAAAAAGCAGCTTTGAGAAGAAATTTGCATTTGTCGCGGGGAGCGTGTCATCCGCGCCGTAAAGGGCAAGATAGTCCACCTCCAGCGGCTGCTGGCGGTTGCTGTTGATCCATGTGCCCAAAGAGCCGATGTTGGTCTTGAAAAAGCTCAGCTTGCGTGCGATCTTATCCGGCGCGGCATACATGGACTGCAGCTGCTTTTCGATCGTGCGCAGCGTGCCGATATTCTCGCTGTTCTGTTCGCCCGAGATCTCCGCAAGCCGATCGATAAGCGCCAAAATGCGTTTGTGCTGGGTGTTGATGTTTTCGACGGTATCCGGGATATATTCCGTCAGTTTATAATCACGGTAAACGCTGGGCGAAGCGCCGGTGAGCACCAATATTTCCCGATAGATCTTGTTGAGCTGCGCGAGGATATCGGTCGACTCCTCCAAAATTTCGCCCATGTCACCCAAATGAACTTCCAGTTTGATTTGGTGAGAGCCTGCCGTGAGATAAAATAGGCACGGCTCTTCCCCCGCCTTGACCTCCGCCAGCTGCCACGCCGCATCATATCCGACCTCGACTTGGTCGGCTTCGGCAAAAGGCACGACGCCGTCAATATACACACGGCGGTTGCTGACCACACCGCTGGTGATGTTCTGACGCGATTTGATGGCGAGACGGTACAGTCCCGCCTCTTTCACATCGACATTCCAGATCAGAAAATCCCCGCTGTAGGCCCAGTTGCTGCCGCCGATCTTATTCATTTTGATCACGCCCGCCTCGGAAGGCTGCGTAGAAGGCGAAGAACGGTCAGCCGTCGGATACAGTGTCGCCGAGGACTTGTATGCCGCCGCCTCGCCTTCGATAATGATAGGTTCTGTTTCTGCAAGCGTATAGCCTGCCGCATCATATGCTTTTTTCACCGCCGCATAGGACGGTGCCTCGCGCAAGGGAGCGAGCGTGATGCTGTGCAGCACGAACGGCTCGCCCTTGGCACACAGGGTAACGGTGTTTTTCCCGCTTTCGAAATAAAACTGCAAGGGTGTAGTGATATACCCGTTGCTGTCGCGCAGGATCGTGTCCTGCCAGATCGCCGCTTCTCTTTGCGACGGACGGATGTCGTTGCCGGAAATGTCCTGCTGGATCTCCGTGCTGTTTTCCCAAATGCGGTTCAGCGTCAGCTGATCTGCCTGCGCATAGGGGAACGCTCCGTTCACCTTCACGCCGAGCTCAACGTTCACGCCTTTGCTTTCCACCTGGATCCACCGCAGCGTGATCGTATACAGTCCCGCCGTGTCCACGGAAAAACGGAAAGCCGTCTCCGTTCCCCCTTCCAGCCGCAGCGACTCCCCCGCCTGCCCCTTATAGTCGACAAGGGGCGTCACTGCGTCCGTGCACTGTCGGGCAGTGATGACCCGGTCACCACTGCCCGCAGCGCTTTCGTGTGCGGAAAGGTAGTTTGCATAAGCAAGCGCATCTGTGCGGCTCTCAAGGTCCAGCTCCGCCGTCATCGGCAGGTCGTCAGACGACGCCGCAAAAACAAAAGCGGAGTTGCACACAAGGACTGCCGCCAGCAGCACAGCACTCATTTTCTTAAAAAAGCCTTTCATGTCATACTACCTTTCCGATAAGACCAAAAACTGTCAGTTTTCTTTTGCGGTGCGGCGCTTGAAAACCGCGATGACCGCGCCCGTCAAAGACAGCGCCGCCAGCACGATGAAGAGAAGCGGATCTACGCTGTCGCCGGTGACGGCAGGCGTTATATCGCTCTTTCCGTCGCCGCTGTTATCGCCCTTGTTGTCGCCGTTGTTGCTACCGCCGTTACCGCCGTTATCGCCTTTGTTATCCCCGCCGTCATCGTTGCCGTCGGGAATCTTTTCGAAATTGGCTTTCAGCACGATGTCCTCCGTCACGGCAAACGTGTATTCCGCGTCGTCGGAAACCGCTTTGCCGTCCACGGTCCAGTTCACAAACGTATAGCCGTCGTTTGCCGTCGCCTTGACCGTCACGTTCTCGCCCGCTGTGACAAGCGCATCGCCGTCGACAACCGCTGTGCCGCCGTCGGACGCCGTCACGGTGACGCTGTATTCCGAATAGTCCTTTGCCGTCATAACAAACGAGTCGAAACAGATATCGAGTGCCTCGTTTTCGGCAAGCTGATCCATCACCGCGTCGGTGAAGTCATAATCAAAGACCGAGAACTGCGGGCAGCGGATGGCTTCAAAGCCGCAATCCGACAGATCGATGCTGTAGAAATGCTTGCCCGCTTTCAGCTCCACGACATATTCCTTATCCTTGCCCCAGTCGGGATCACAGGCGAGGAACGTCAAGCAGGCAGGCGTTTTGGAGTCTGCCCAGAAGGTCAGATAGCGGTTCTCATCGTCGACGGGAAGAAGCACGGAGTTATCGTTCTTCTTCAGATATACGCGCACGCCGTGCGCATAGGTGGTGACGGCACTGAAGTTGAATTTGATGTTCAGCGCCAGTCCCTTTTCCGCGCTGACATCGGTCAGCGCATAGGCGGCATCGTCGCCCTCGGCTCTTGCCTCAAAAGCGACGCCGTCGCCGAACAGGTTGATGCGGTTGCCCTCAAGAGCGGTGCCGTCCTCGACCGTCCGTTTGAACTTTGCTTTCAGCGTCGTGTCGGCGGTGATAGTGAACGCATAGGTCGCATCGGAAGACACCAATGCGTCGCCGTTGTACCAGCCGTCAAACGCATAATACGTATCGGCGGTCGCCGTCACCGTGACCTGCGTGTTCACGGTATACACACCGCCGCCGGTCACGCTGCCGCCCTCTCCGGCGGAAACATTCAGCGAAACCTCGCCGGGCTTCGGCAGGGCATTGGTATAGCGGAAATTATCAAAATAGGCGTCGATGTCGGCATCCTCCGGCAGGGTGGCTTTCACCTCGTCGGAGAAAAGATTGCCGAAAATTTTGACCTGCGGGGTGCGGTAGGTCGCAAAGGCGCAGTCGGAAATGTCCACGCTGCAATAACCCTCGCCGGCGGGAATGTCCACAAGCTTCTCATAGTCCGTTCCCCAGTTGGGATCGCAGAGGATCAGCTTTGCGGTGATGGCGTGGGTGGTGTTATGCCAGAACGTGAGATACTTCGCATCTCCGCGACCGCGCCAGTTGTTGTCGCCCGTCAGCTTGACCGTGACGCCGTAATCCCAATCCCAGCCCTTGTGATATGCCAGCGCAATGTGCAGCGCCTTCGAGCCGTTTTCGCCGACGCCGTCCTTCATTTCGACCACGTTGTTGTCGCTGTGCCAAACCTCCGTGGCAACCAGGCTGCCCTCATAGTCGGTGATGAAACCGGCAGTTTCGTCGCTCTCGGTATAGCGGAAATTGTCAAAATAGGCGTCCATATCCGCATCCTCCGGCAGGGTGGCTTTCACCGCGTCGGAGAATAGGTTGCCGAAAACTTTGAACTGCGGGCAGCGATAGGTCGCAAAGGTGCAGTCGGAGATGTCCACGCTGCAATAGCCCTCGCCTGCGGGAATGTCCACCCACTTCTCGTAATCCGTGCCCCAGGTGGGGTCGCAAAGGATCAGCTTTGCGGTGACGGCGTGGGTGGTGTTATACCAAAACGTGAGATACTTGGCTTCACCGCGTCCCTGCCAATCGTTATCGCCTGTCAGCTTGACCGTGACGCCATAGTCCCAATCCCAGCCCTTGTGATACGCCAGCGCAATGTGCAGCGCCTTTGAGCCGTTTTCGCCGACGCCGTCCTTCATTTCGACCACGTTGGCATCGCTGTGCCAAACCTCCGTGGCAACAAGACTGCCCTCATAGTCGGTGATGAGCGTGTCAGCGGCAGCCAAAACGCCGATGCCGGTGAAAAGAGAGGACAAAGCCACTACCACCGCGGCAACGACTGCCATTTGTTTCAGAAAGATCGTTTTCTTCATGTTGGTTCCCTCCTTAAAATTTTCAGGATGCGCAAACGCCGAGAACATGATTGCCGATATCATCCCCTTTTCCGTCAGGATGACAGCGAGCTGTCATCCCGCTTTCAGCCTCTCAAATCTCCGATAACGGGGTATATGTAACGCTTTTTATCCGGTATGTCTGCGGGAAACGGGTGGTTGCGTCCGGATCTCCCGGCCAGCTGCCGCCGACGGCAATGTTCAAAAGCAGAAAATGCGGCTTGTGGAATGCCGGAATGTCCGCAACGGAGATCGTTTTCCACAAAAGATCGTCCACACAGAACGAAACGGTTTCCTTTGTCCAGATCACGCCGAATTTGTGATATCCGTCGCAATAGTTTTTGCCCGCCAGTCTTGCGCTTTGCAGACCCTTTTCACATATGGTCGCTTCATCCAGATAGTGCACCGTGGCGAAATACTCCGCGTCGCCGCCGCCCGTTTTTTCACTGCCGCGCCCGCCGATCAGCTCCATGATGTCGATCTCGCCGCATTCCGGCCATTTCTCCGTGATGCCGAACTGCCCGCCGAGTGTCCAGAATGCGGGCCAAATGCCCGTGCCGCAGGGCAGCTTTGCTTCCATCTCCAGCTTGCCGTACAGAAACTCAACCTTTCCCTGTGTGTTCAGGCTGGCAGAGGTATAGGGGCGGTCGGGGTCGTCTGTTTTCCTGGCACAGATCACCAATTCGCCGTTTTCAATATAGCTGTTTTCGCGGGAATCGGTGTAGTATTGCAGCTCGTTGTTGCGGATATAGCCGATCTCATAGTTCCAGATCTCCTCGGTTAGTCCGTTCTTTGCGAAATCTGCGCTCCAACCTTTTTCTGTTAATATCACTTTCACACATCCTTATATCAACGTGATGACAAGACCGGGGGTGGAATTGTCCCCGTCTGTATTTGCCGATGTACCGATACGGTCAAGGACATCGCCGCTCACCGTGATCTCCCGTCCGCTTACGGCACACACATCCGTGATCTCCTCGGCAGTGTCTGCCGCCAGATCCTGGGCAAACACCTTTTTGTCGGAAACATCGCCGTCATACACAAGCGTCAATTCTGCCATTTTTCCGAACACACCCGTGAACGGATTGTGCAGCCGCTGCGCAAGGCGGATCTTCACGGGCGGGGTGAACATGCCCCGCTCTTTGGAAAAGCGCGGCAAAACCGCAACGGAGGTCGCCTCGTTCGGATGCATCGACACCGCGACAAACGGCTTTTCATCAGACAGATATTCGACCTGCGGCTGATAGCAGTTTCTGGCTATCAAAGACGGGGCAGCCTGCGGAATTTCCCGATCGCCGTAGCAGGAGATCCAACAGTCGCTCCCGTGGAAGTTGAAGGAATCCGTCAGAATATGCTTGCCGAACCGCACCGCGCCGACACCGATCGGATACGGCGGGGCAAAAGCCGTCAGCCACCGCACTGCGCGGATCGCTTCCGTGCTGTTTTTGTGGAAAGGCTCGCCCGCAGCATCCTTCAGCTGATTGCGCATAATGCCGATCTCAAGGCCGAGCGCGGCACAGATATACTGTTCGTCCTCTCCGTTGACCGCCGTTTGGCTATGCATGCACTCGCCCAGTCTGAACAGGCTCTGCACACGGTCAAGCGTCGTCGGGACGGACAAATACGGCGAGACATCATAGGTGCGGATCACATCGGAGAACCCGCAGAGCTTTCCCCATTCCTGCGGTCGCTCCTCCCAGTCCCAAAAGCGTCCCGACTGTTCGGCGGAGAAATCGTTTTGTGAGATACCGGAAAGCGGCCCGCACACACCGGCGTGCTCGATGATCAGCGCCGGATATTCTTCCTCTTTCCACCGATTGAGCAGCGCACGGAATTCCACGCTGTTGCAATAGCAGCCCCAGTCGACCTTCCAATAGGCGATGCCTGCAAAGCGGCTCCACCGCAGGCGTTCGCGCCAATAGGCTTCGCGGGCCTCCGGCAAAAAGAGTGCGCCGTTTTTCTCGCCCTTTCCACTGGCGCAGACCCATATACCCGTGCCCTTCCAGCCGAACGACCTGACACGATCCGCCAGCTTTTTGAGCCGTTCCTGCGGCTCTCCGTCGCAAAACGGGAACCGCTCCTCATTCACGATCAGCGAACCGAAATCGCCGTTATCGTTATCGGTAAGCCCATAGGACACATCCCAGCCGTCGTCAAACAGGAAGAATAGAGAGGAGCGGATCTCCGGAAACTGATGAATGAGTCCGTTTTCCCCGAAAACGGTTTCCTCACACAGCATATCCCGCATCGCCGTGACGGGATTGTCCGATCTCTTCGGATAAAGCGCGCCGAGATCCGCCTGTGAAGACCATGTGCAGTAATAGCTGTTCAGGTCGTGTTTTGCCGTGATAAAGTTCATGAAGTGAGAAGCCCTCCTCAGATATTACGTAACGCGTTACGTAATATATTCAATGTGTTGCATCGCGTAACGCGTTACGCGATGCAACAACAGTATTGATTATCATTATAGTACACCATGTTGCCGAAAAAGTCAATACGCTTTTCGGAATTATTAGATATTTTTGATAAAGAACCCCCGTCGGTTCTGCCTGTTCACCGATTCTTTGCTTCCGTCACCGTTTCCCGCTGTTCGATCCAATGGTGCACCGCGACATGGCGATCCTCCGAGTCGATGTCGTTGATCTTCGCGACCAGCGCCTGTATCGCACTGCAGCCGAGACTTTCCTTGTCCTGGCCCACCGTCGTCAGCCGCGGTCGGAAATACCGCATGATGCTCTGATCGTCAAAGCCGACCACCGAGATGTCCTCGGGCACGCGGTAACCGCGCCGTTCTAGATATTGAATGACCTGAATAGCCAATTCATCCGACGTGCAGAAAACCGCAGTGGGATGGTTTTCGTTCTGCAGACAGTTTTGCAGATTTTCGAAGGGCACCGTCAGCACGTTGCTGGACGGATTTCGCTCCGCCTGTATCACGGCGAAGTTATCTTCACACAGACCGAACGCTTCGATGGCATCGAGAAAGCCGTCATGCCGCTGCATTTCCGAAACAGCATTTCCGCAGACAAAAACAAAATGGCGGTGACCCTTTGCCAGCAGCATATCGGCAACATCCGCGCCCGCCCGACGGTTGTCGATGCTGACCGTCGATGTGTGCGAATCCGGAACGATCTCACAGCATTGCACGATGGGAAAATTCTGCGCCAGACTGCTGAGCTGCTGCGCTTCCATGCCGGAATAGAACAAAACGATGCCGTCCACCAGCTTGTTTTTCAGGCGATCGAGATACAGGCTGAAAAAGCGGTTTTGCTCGCAGATGAGCAACACATAGCCGTTTCGAACCGCTTCCTCCTCCATCGCAACAAGTATCTCGGAATAAAACGAGTTGGAAAGCGTGGGCAGAATGGCCAAAAGGGTGTTGGTCGTGGCTCTGCGCAGCGTCTGTCCCAGCAAGTTCGGCTGATAGTTATATTCCTCAATGATCTTCTTGATGCGTTCTCTTTCCGCGTCCGAAACGCCTTTTTTCTCGTTTATCACCCTGGATATCGTGGCTGTGGAAACATTTGCCGCTTTTGCAATGTCCGAGATCCTCATGTTTTTCCGCTCACCCGCTTTCTGTCTGCCGTCAATCCTTAAAGACCGGCGCGTCCGGATCGTCCTCATCCGCGACACCGTCGTCGGGTTCTTCCGTTTCAAGCCCCAAATCGCGCCGCAGCTCTGTGTCCTCGCCCGGATGCTCTTTGTAATACGGATCGATGATGAACTTCTTTATGGACGGGAACGTGCAAAACTGCACCAGCATATACCGAAAGCCGGGAAACACGCAGGCATAGAGCACCGCCGCAAAGAAGATCACAAGCGGATGCGGGTAAAGAAACGGGATCACCACGAACAGCGCCCCCGTCAGCAGCAAGACCACCGCACAAAGCAGATTGCGCCAGAGGTTCAAAAACACAAACCGAAAGCTGTTCCCCAAAATCTGTTTCACCGTGAAACGGAAGGTGATGAGCAGCGTGAAGGCATAAAAATCCATCACGGAAAACACGAAGAGCAAAAACAGACTCACGCCCGCGCCGAGCGTTCCGAGCATGCCCTCTGTCCGAAACGCATAAAACCAAAACGAAAAGCCCAAAACAGCAAAAGCGAGCAAGCGCAAAATGCCCAGTCCCAGCGCCTGTTTCCAATTCTTGCGCACGGTATCCAAAAAATCGCTGATGCCGAAGGAATGCTTTCTGCGTGCAAGACTGCGGGTGACGCGGGTGATGCCCGCAGACGCCAGCCCGCCTGTCAAAATCGGCAGAGAAAGCAGCAGATAAAAGAGATTGATCGGCACCAGTCTCCAAAAGTTGCCGAAAAACACCTCGAAGAATACTGCGACCGTTTTCTTTTCCGGCGCATCCTTGTGCACGCCCGGCCCCTCTTTTTCATAATTGAAAAGTCCGAAAAAACCTGCCATTTTTACCTCTTCCGTTTCTCACTGTTCTTATATATCAGCTTTTCGCTGACGGAAAGCTCCGCATATCCGCACACATATGCCGCAAAGGCAATCAGCGGCACGATCGCAAGCGGCAAAAGCAGCAGCAACAGCTGCAGCACCGACAGATCGCCCAGCACCTCTGCCGACCCCAGGATCATCTGCACAAAGCCCCAAAACGGCGCTTGCAAAAGACGATATCCCGTCACGGGCGTCGCCGCTCCCGCCCCGCGCGCCGGCACGACCGTCGCTGCCCATATCAGCAGCGCAGGGATCTGCGAAACCAGTCCGATCTTCAGTCCCTTCAGTCGATCCCGAGCCTGATGCCCGAAACGCACAAGATTGCTGTCGGCGGCGCCCATGCGCCAAAGCTGCGGATACACTGCGACCGCCAGCATGATGATCGTGAGCGTTTGCATCACCGCATAGCAGATCGCCCGCTCGGTCTTGCTCATTTCGGAGCGAATGTCGACCTTTCTGAGGGAACGACCGCTTTTTTCGTATTCCGCAAGCTGCGTGTCCTCGCCGTCTGTATCATAGTGTGTATACAGCAAAACGGGATCCCCGCCTTCTTGCAGCTCATACAGCGCATAGCCGATGTTTTCGGTGAAGAGCGCCGTGAACAGGGCGCTGACGGAAACGCAGACAAACATACTCATGACCGTGACAAGGACAATGCGCAAAAACAGCCTTGCCCCCTGTCCGAAAATCTGTTTCATCCGTCTCACCTCCGCCGTCTCCGGTAACCGTATTATAGTATACGAAAGTGCAAATTGCAAGAAAAATTGCCGTGCACGCGTTTTTGCGGTTCATTTTCGGTCACTTTTCCGTGCGGAAACAGCGCTGTCAACGAGCGGCAGCTCCGTCATGCGCAGCTTGGCGCAGCCGTAGGGATGCAGCTCTATCTCCTCCGGCGCGGACAGCGGAACGGTGGACGACGGCACCTTGGCACACACGGTGTCATAGCCGTCCTCAAAGCCCCAGTCGATCTTCTGTGCCTTTGTGCGAATCACGACGGGCGGTTGTTCAACAGAGAAGGGGACCTCGTCAACCGGTCGGCGCTCGACCTCAAGCGCCGCGCTGCAATAGGCATAGTTCCAATCGCTTTGCGGGATCAGCTCATAATCACAATAGGGGAATTTTCGCTCCACGCCGTCGCGCACATATTCCAGCATGCGCTTTTCAAAACGGATCGGCACCGAAAAGACCAGAGAGCCGCACTGCACCGCGTGCAGATCATGAGGGCGCTGCGTCAAAACGGGGGTCGTTTCAAACGCGATTTTCAGGGTCATGTCCGCGCCTGCAGGAATGTCAAACGACAGCATATCCCCCGTCTGCGGGACGCCGTTCACGGTCAGATGCTCCGCAAAGGACGGGATGCGCACCTTGAACGTGAATGCCGCAGCCGCCTGTATATGATAGGTGAACCGGTTTTCAAACGGGTAATTTGTGTCCAAACGGATCGCGTAGTCTGTCGTTTTCAACTCCGAGGGGATCGGCACGGCACTGACCACAGTGTTACCACTGTGCATGAAGGCTGACAGCGCCAATTTCGGCCAGCCCTGGTTGAAGTTCGCCGTGCAACAGCCGAAATGCGGCTCCAGACCGAACAAGTGCGCATCCGCACCGTTTGTGCGGAAGATCGGCTTGCCGGGGAAGGTCTCGCAGGCGATCTGATTGCTCATCTGGTCATACTGATGCGTCCACATGTCCTCGCTGATCGCCGCCGGCAGGGCATTGAACGCGATCACTTCCAAGCGCTCCGCCCACTTTTTGTCCCCGGTGTAGGCATACAGCAGCTCATAGGAATACATCAGCTCCACCACGGCGCACAGCTCCGTGCCCTGGATGGGGCTTAAGCCCGAAAGGCACTCGTCGCCCGTGAAAAGCCCGACGGGCGTGCCGTTATACTGATTGAGGATACGATACAGCTGCTCCGCCTTGTCCGTGTATTCCTCACCGAGCAAACCGAAGCTGACCGCCTCGGCTTTCAGCATCATGGCAATGTTGACAATGTGCGTGTCATACCGCCACCGATTTAAAGGGCGTTTCCACTGCTCTGTGAAACGGCTGTAGTCCGCGCCCTGCTTTTTCAGAATAGCGGAAAGCTCCAACAGCCACGCCTCATGACAGCGGTCATACATAAAATTGATGGCAACAAGCCCCTCAAACCAGCGGTATTCGCCCCAATCGTGCAGGCGGATCGTGTCGGTGGACAGCAGTTCATAATAATTTTTGAGCATCCGATACAGCACGGTGGGGATCTGCGGATCCTGCGAGCACTCATAGTAGACCGTCAGCACCTTGGACATCAGCAAAACTGCCCAGGTGTCATAGGTCGCCCGCTCGTCATCCGCACACGGACAAAGCCAGCCGTCGGGCTTTTGCGCCTCGATGATAGCATAGATATACCGCTTGGCGCGACCGATCATGTCTTCGTCTTCCAACAGATACGCAAGCGGAACAAATCCGTCCAGCCAATACGGCACCCGTTCCCAGCCCTCGTGCGTTCCGCCGATCCAGGCGCTGTCCGCAATGTCGGGCCAGATTTTGTCCAGATGGCCGCTAAGGCCCGCCGCCTGAAGCTCCAGCTGCCGCCGCAGCCAACCTGCGGGCTTCAATTCATTCGATGTGTAAAACGATAGCCTTTCCGTAACCATCACTCCTCATATAGTATACATACACTATATCACAGGGAGAACAAAAACTAAATGCATTTTATCATTATGTATATTGACAATATCACAGTATGCGTCATATAATTCTTTTGAGGTGACTGCCATGCAGGGAATTGATCTGAACAAACCCATCCGCTACAAAACCGCCTCTCTGCGCTTTTTCAAGGAGGGCGAGCATCACATCTCCCGCCGTTGTCCCGAGGATGTGCTGCTGCTTGTCTATGACGGCGTGCTGCGGTTCTCGGAGGACGGCGTGCCGTATGAAATTTCCGCAGGACAGTATTACATACAAAAGCGCGAGCTCAAACAGACGGGCGAGTTGCCCAGCGATGCACCGAAATATTTATATGTGCACTTCCTTGCCGACACATGGACAGAGGGCGGCGCCGTTTTGCCGCGCAGCGGGACCTTCGACCACGCCGCATTGAAACCCTTGATGGAAGAGCTGCATCTACTGGCGCACAGCGACGCGCCGTATATCGTGCAGACCGCGAAATTCTACGATCTTTTGTCAGAGCTATACAAGCAAAAGCCGCAAAACTCCCAAGCCGCCCGCATGGCGGATTTTATCGCGAAAAACTGCGAAAAAGAGATTACCCTCGATATGCTGTGTCGGGAGTTTCATTTCACGAAAAACCACATTATCAACCTGTTCAAAGCATCCTTCGGCACGACCCCCATCGCCTATGCCCAGCGCATCCGCCTGCAGAAGGCGGAGCTGCTCATGGAAATGACCTCGGAAACGCTCGAAAATGTCGCAGCCGCCTGCGGCTTTCGCAACTACTCGCACTTCTATCGCCTGTTTGTGCGCAAAAATCGGCTGTCTCCCGAAAGGTGGCGCGAAGCAAAACGGTTGGGACATATGGTTTGACGAATTTAAAAAGGATTGCAGACCAGCACGACAGAAACGATGCCGAGGATCAAGCCTACCCACTGACGACCATCCAGTCGTTCCCGGAACAAAGTCACTGCGAGGAGCGTGGTCAACACCAGTCCGCCGCCGTTGACGATGGGGAAAAACACGGCGCTGTCCATCACGCCGGAAAGATACAAATTGAGCTTATGATTAACCGCCTGCAGCACGCCGCCGACAGCCAACCAAACCAGCCACATCGGCGTCATCGCACTGCTTACGGCACCGCTCCCATGACCGCCGCGAAACGCTGACACGCCCCAAAGAACCGTCGAATAGGCAAACAACACGCCGAAAGCCACGATCAGAAAAGCGCCGAGCTCCTCCCGGTGTGTTGAGCTTTGGTGCAGCTTTTGTGTCAGGCCGATCAAGCCGTTGAGCAAAAACGCAAGCAGGCTGGTCAGCAGCCAGCGCACAGTTTGAGAGCGTTTTGCAGTCTGCGATTGTTCCCCCCTGTTTCCGACGGAAAGCACCGAGCAGCCCACCATGCAGGCAATGCCGATCCACTGCACGACCGTTATGCTCTCGTGCCAAAATACGGCGCCGCTGAGGGTAGTGATCAGCGAAGAGAGAGACACTATGACCGTCGTATACGACCACGGACCGAGCGCCAGCGCACGAAGGAAAAAGAGATTCTGAAAACCGACGGTGAGACCGAACGCTATGCCGCACAACAGGGTGAACAGTGATATCGTGCCAAACCCGCCCCAAATGAGCAGCACCAACGCTGACAGCAGAGCGGAAACGGCATTGAAAAAATGTACATCGGCATTGGTCAGTCCATCCCGACGGGAATAGTTGCGCACAATTATGTTGCGGCCGAGTGCAGCCGCAAGAGATATTGAAAGCAGCAGAGCTACCGGAGCCGTGTTCACGAAAATTATCCTCTCTTTGCCTCTTTTGAAAAAGTCGTCCGCAAGCGCCGTAAATATGCACGGTACGGCAGGGGCGGCTGTCTATACGAGCACTTCACCCGCGCGGCTATCGCGCGGTTTTCTTTTCATAAGCAAGGTGGCGGGGCATCACTGCCCCGCCGCACTCCTCATACCTGTATTCTTATACGAATTTTATACGAAGTCGCCCCACTCACCCGCGTCACCGGTGCCGGCATCAACGCCGGAAAGGATGTTCGTAACTGCAAATTCCTCCGTTTTAAAGAAAACCTTTTCAAGCGTCGGAGCTTCATACTCTTTTTTCATGCTACACACCTCTTTTTCTTTCCGGCAATCAGTTGATGCCCATGTTCACAGTGAGCGTTCTGGCAGGTCCCGTCACCACAGTGCCGTCCAGCGTGGTCCAATACGCCGCGATCTGAATTTCCGTGGCAAAGGCGCTCTGCGGGATGCCGGTGATCGTGTAAGTATGGAAATACTGCGATACTGCCGAGAACACGGTGGGATCGTGCGCAATGATCTCGTTGCCCGAGCGCGCCGTGATCTTCTTATACACAGTGGTGCTGGACGGGCTCTTCGTATTGCCGTTAACAGTGATGTTGAAGCCGATGTTTTGATAATTCAGGCTGTCCACCGTCGTGGAGAAACGATAATCGGTGTTTTCGCTTTCAGCGGTGGTGCCCGCTTTCAGCTGTCCCTTTACGCTCAGCACATCCTGTGTGACAAACTTAGCATACACATTCGTCGTCTCATCCGCCACCGGGCTGGTTGCCTCTGTATCGGTGAACCAACCGGCAAACACATAACCGTCCTTCGTCGGCGCGGTGTAAGCACCCTCGGTGCGGTACGCGCTGATGTCCGCCACAGCCTCGGTGAAGACCGGAGCCAGGGTCACACCATCCCACACCTGGATGTCGCTGATAGTGCCGGCCAGACCGCAGTGGTTACGATATCCCCAAGCCGGCTGCACATCCGTATAGCCCTGCTCACTCAGGGAGAAATTGCTGAACACACGCTTTCCGTTGATCCAAACAGTCAGCTTGTCACCGCCGATCACCTGCGTAGTGATCGTATACTCTGTATCGTTTGTCAGGGTGTAACCAGTCTTGCCGGAGGCATAAACCGTGTCGCCCCAGGTAATCGGACTGAACATGGCCACGTGCCCACCT
>URNF01000005.1 GCA_900549155.1 uncultured Oscillospiraceae bacterium
CGGCGGGGAACAGTCGCAAGGATTTCTTGGAGCGGCGCATTTCCGGTGCGCTGGAGGATCTCATGGACAAGCGGCAGACGCATGTGGCGCAGCCGGGCGGTCAGAACCGCCTGCAGCCCGTCGAAGCGGTTGAACGGTATGCGGCGGTGGCAGCGCCGATTTTGGCAAACGGCGACATGACGGGTGCCGTTTGCATGGTGCAGCCGGAGACCGGCGCCGTGCCCTCCGAGGGGGACATCAAGTTAGCGCAGGTCGCCGCCGCTTTCCTCGGAAAACAGCTCGAAGAATGAAAAAGCATTTTGCAAGGAAATGAAGTGACCCCAAAAAGTTAGACAAAGAATTCGAATAAAAATTGTTCAAGCAACCGAAAGGGCTTGCTGTCTGTGAATGGCAGGCAGCAAGCCCTTAAGCTTTGCCTTAATTCTGTGATTGTTGTAATAGTCCGAATATTCGGCTTGAAGTGTTCCATTGAGGTGAACTCCTGCAAATACAACAGTTCGCTTTTGAGTAATCCAAAGAAGTTTTCAATCACGGCATTGTCAAGACAATTTCCCTTGCGGCTCATGCTCTGCCGGATGCCGTTCTCACGAAGCATTCGCTGATACTGTTTGTGCCGGTACTGCCGGCCTTGGTCGGAATGGAGAATGAGATTCGGCGCCACTTTCCCGACTTCTCCCTTGTACGAACGGTATTTCTTCCTTCTGACACGGCAGATGAGCCCCAGTTCCTTCATGAGCCGTTGAACGGTCTTGTGGTTTAGGGGCAGATTGCGATCATGTAGCACCTTTGTGATACGGCAATAGCCGTACCGCCCCTTGTTTTCGTGATAAATTGCTGTAATTTCCCGTTTTGCCGACTCGTACTTGTCCACTCGTTTCATCCGTTTCAAATGATAGTAGAATGTAGCACGGGGCAGTTGAGCGATATCTAACAGAATCGTCAGTGAAAATTCTTGCCTCAGTATTCGGATCACCTGTGCTTTTTCAGTCGGTGTCGCTCGTTTTCCAAAACCAAGGCTTGCAATTTTTTTAGGTAAGCATTCTCCGCGCGTAACCGCCAAACCTCTGCCGGCAGATCTTCTTCTGTTTCTTTTTGCATGGTTTCCACGACCGGTTTCTTAAATTCCGGCGTGTATCGTTTGTTTGGTACTCCCTTTGGCATTAAAATCACCCCACTTGTTAGACATTATATCACATTGTCTAACAAATGGGGTGCAGTTCAAAAGCTTGCGAAACGCTTTTACATAGGTATTTGACATTTGACGATTGTCGAGGTTGTAGATCACGCAGGCGATGCCGGTGATGAGCGTAAAGGGAACGGCGCCCGTCGCCGCCGCACACGGGCCGGGGACGATGGCGACGGGAATGTGCCGCTCATGGCACAGCCGCACGGGATCCTCGCCGGGGTCGGAAATGGCGGGCAGTCCCGCATCGCTCACCAAAACAGCATTCTCTCCCGCCGCAAGGCGGTCGCAGACAGCCTCCGCGGTTTGCGAGGCGACAAAAACGAGCTCTTGGCGGAATATATGAAAAACGGCGAGCTTCCCCATATCACAAATTTCGCAGGTGACAGCGAAAAAATCGACATCCGGGATCGGTTATATGAGGCGCGAAATAAAAGAGCAATTCCTATCACCCGATTCAATACCGGACTCATGCCAATCAATTCAGTATTTAATTTTGTCTAAACTTTGGGGTTCACTTCAATTTCATTATATCGCCATATTGCCTATTTATTCAGGTAGTTTGTCGACACGAATCGCGAGCGCCATTCGATGGGCGCAACGGTTGCAAATTGGCGAAATTTTCGCGAAAAGTAGGAATAGCTGTTGTAGCCGCACGCGGCGGCAATTTCGGTCAATTCGAGCTTATCCTCTTTAATGAGGTGTTGCGCATATTCGATGCGGCACATGTGGATATAGTCGGTGATCGGCAGCCCGAGATTTTTTTTGAACTTGCGGCACAGGTGCGATTTGCTGTAGGAAAATCGCTCGGCCAGTTGATCTGTGGTGATGTCTTCGGCAAAGTGTTGTTTGATGTAGTCGAGCAGTGCGCTGAAACGGTCATCTGTGCTGGAAAAGAAATAGGTGCTGCTCATATGGTGCTGCATCAGATAAGCGATAAACAGACAAAGCTGCCCCTTTTCGGCGATCGGCTGCACCAGCCCCTTGGCGTCATGCGCCTGTACGACGGCATCAAAAAGGCGGTTTGCTTCGGTGTCCCGAAATCTCGCCTCAAAATGATAGGTGCCGTCAAGCAGATCGTGCAGCATTTTTTGTTCAAACGGCGTATTGCCCAAAAGCTCATTCCATTTGAATTGCAGGGCGCGGTAATAGCAGCCGTTTTCGCCTGTGCGACCGGCATGAACGACATTGGCACCGAACACGACCATGTCCCCGGGAACGGCAGTGAAACGCTCGCCCTCGTATTCAATATGGATCTCCCGGTCATAGATCTGTAAAACTTCAAACGCATCATGCCAATGCGGTTTGAACACATCGTCAGCCACATTGCTTTCGTTAAGAATTGAACTGACAATAAAATCGCCGTAGCTGACATAGATCTTTTCCCTCAGATTTTCGTCCATATATTTCACCTCACAAAACGGCAATGGCAATATAGTTACTGGTATTGTATGTGATGGACATAAACGGCAAGCGCCCCTGTCCACAATGAACAATGCACAAAGAAATTTTAGCACATTTTTAGGTGTTATGCAATAGAAAGCGGCTTCCCAATGTAGGATTGGATGCTTTTTCCTGCAAGAGGGCAAAATCGTTCAAAATCATGCAAATAGTGATGTAGAAATTTCTCGATGAATTCGCTAAAATATAATCAGCAGAGGTCTCTCTATATCCCGTAATGCTATTTTAAGGAGGAAAAAGTATGACGCATCCTGGAAAATCAAGACATATCAAGACGATCGCTGTCGTGACGGCGTTTGTTTTGGTCGTTATGTCAATCGGGATCAGCGGCAGCGTTTTGGCAGCGCCTGAATCGGTATCGAGTTTCGAAGCTGATTTTTCGGGTCTGAAAAACGGAACGATCCTGACGGAGGATACGGAAACGGTCAATTACCTGAATGATCGTTTTCTGTTCTACTCGTTTCAGTATTACCCGTCATCCGGAGACGGCGATCCGCAGTATTTCGAGCGGGGCAAGGTCAACGGTTACCTGATCGATGACGGGGAAAACGGACAGATCTTTCCGGATACCGGTGCGCACGCCGCTTATGACATGGACGGCTACGGAGCAAATGCGGATAAGCCGATCCCTATGTGGACAATAGATGGGGAGTGGCTCTACAGCACCGGATATTCTGCGGCTGACGCACCTCTTTTCCGTACGGCGGAATTGATGTATCTGCGCGGTGACACAGCCAGCGGCTTTGCGGTGTTGGAGGATTTCAAGCTGGAAACGGACTTTATGTTCCGTGAGGACGGCGTGCAGGATAACCTTTCCGTGTATTTCCGCGCCGGGTCGGCAGGCAATGCAGCCGATGGCAGCAGCCAATCGATGATCACCTTCAACACAAACGGCGATCTGTTTGTCGGTCGCACACCGTGGCATAATACATTGCAATACAATGATGTGCTGAAGGCGGCGGACGGCAGCCGCGTCAAATTTGACCGTGGGCATGCGTATCATCTGTCGATGACGCTGCAGGGTCATGCGCTTACCTTTACCGTTGCGGATGGCAGCAAGGAAATTGCCGTCTACACGACAAACAGTGTGCAGATCTCCGAGGGCAGTCAGGGCGGGTATCTGGCGCTTTCCGGATCAAACGGCGGTGTTAAATATGCCGGCATTACCGTCGAACGCTATGGCAGTGACGGCAAGGTGTTGGATTTCAACGATCTGACAGACGGCTACGGTTTCGGCATGAACGGTCGGGCGTATATTTGCGCCAGGACGAAATATGTGTGCAAAGAGGGCGGCGGTCAAGCATGGTGGGAGCAGTATTACTACCGTACACCGGGCGCAACCTACGAACTGGACTATACCAAGCGCAGCGGCGAGGCCAACAGTTGGCTCGGTATGGATTCCGCCAAGACGGCGGCAGCAGACCTCGGCGCAAGATTCAACGTATATCACGACCAGAATGTGAACAACGTACATAAATTCGTCAAGGCACCGGAGTTTTTCAGCCATCATGTAGGCTCCGGCATCAGCGACGGATACTATGGCGCAATGTACATTGCCAACGGCGGGCGTTTGCTGGCATTTCTCGATGTGATCGGTCAGGGATTGCTCAAGCAGAATATGTCCCTCGTGCCGAAAACGGATAACGGCAGTGAATTGGTGACGGAGAACTTTGAAACAAAGTTTTCGGCAATTCTGTTCAGCGATAATTCGGAACAGGCTGTTTCGCTGAGCTTCCGTTCCCAATCGGCAGGGCAGTCGCTGAATGATGAGGTGACCGGCGGTTATGCCGACAAGGTGACGATCCACTTTACGGGCTCCGGCTTTGCCATATTTGACGGCGAGAGCTCACCGTTGTCCGGAATCAGCTATACACCGTGGAATAACGGCAGGGTGTTGTCCGGTGCCGTGGCAAACATTTATGCAAAAGCGGTCGGCGACAAGCTGTGGATGCGGGTGACGAACGACGGCGGCGATGTGCTGTATGATAACAGCGATGCTCCGATCACGCTCAAGACCGGCGGTGGCGGATACCTGTACTATACCGCGAACGATCAGCGCGGATATTTCACCTCGATCGTCTGCCGCCGATTGGACAGAGCCGGCAATGCGGCCGACTGGAACGGTGCTGATACGGTGGAGATCACGAAGGTGCTGACGCAGCTTGAAGATGTGACGGTCGATCGCAGCAAGGGGGAAAGCCTGAATCTGCGCACGGCGTTAACCGGTGAGGACAAGGACGGCAACAAATATCCGTTAAAGGTGAAATGGAGTTCGGAGGAATACCGTTCGTACAAGGAGGGCACTTTCACCTTTACGGCAGCGCCTGCCGATGGTTCATTCACCTTTGTTGCCGATGCCGCTGCAAAGATAAAGGTGACAAATGTGATCGGCGGCGATTTCGACACCGAGACCTCACGCAAGTATTATTTCGACAGCACGGATGATCTGCGGGACTTTGTATGCCATAACTCCTCGCTGGATCTTTCGAAAAACACGGAATATTATGATGTGAAGATGACAAAAGTGGATCCGCTCGACTGTTGGAGCCTCTTGAACGGCAGTGTGCTTTCTACCTACAGTCGTACATTCAACGGCGGTTGGAACGGCATCAGTCGTGCTAGCGATGTGTCGACAATGGTGCTCGCGGATGATGATGTGGCACTGATCAACTATAAGCTGGAGATTGATTATAAACACGGTTCCGACTGGTGGTATCCGTATGTGTTGTACGGTGTGCAGGATCCGGCGCAGTTCTTCGGCAGGGTCTATGTCTCGCCGACGCAGGGCGACAAAACGACCGGTAATGCAACCGACCTCGCCTTTGACGATCAGACCAAGCGCGGCGGTGTGTATACCTATCTGGAGGTTGAGGGCAACTTCAACTTCTGGGGCGCGATCCAGGGAGATCAGTACGGTCGGGTCATATACGATCGTGATATCACCGACGGACAGGATTTCATCGAAACCTATGACCGCAATGCGACGCACCACATGACGGTGACAGTGGTAAACGGCACGGTCGGTGTGCAGGTCGATGATTCCGATGTTTACTATGCGGAACTGGACGATATTGCGCTGGGCGGCTATGTCGGTTTCGGTTCGTGCGGCAACGGGGTGTCCTTCTCGGGACTGAAGATCACGGCGCTGGATGAATTCGGCGAGCCGATGCGCCTTGCCGATGCCGAAAAGGGTTTTGCTCCCGAACCGACACCGGACACCTACGCCGGTTGGCTGCCGTTTGAAACGGATTGGGCGTTTGATTGGAAAGCACCGTACACCTTTGACTGACAGGTTTAGGAAAGGAGCACTTTTATTATGACAAAGAAGTTCAGAATGGCAGCATTGTTTTTGAGCGCCGTCATGGTCGGTTCATCCCTGGCGGGCTGCAGCATGACGAAAAACAACACTTCGGACATTTATTCCGAGTGGACGGAAGTGGTGACCCGCCCCGGTGAGACGCTTCCCACCGACGACGACGGCAACACCTATGTGACGGATAAGGATGGAAAAACCAAGAGAGTCACCAAGAGTACAAAAAAGGACAGCTCCGGCAACAAGGACAACGCCGGTGACAATAAAGACAATAACAGCGGTAATATCAATGCCACACACACGACCCGCAAACCGGGCAGTCCCACATTGGATTTTACGCCCGTGGCGGATAAGGGTGCGAACTACGATGTCAAAGGAACGGTGACGATCGCTGTGGATACGGCGCGTCCGACCGACTATGACGCCATGTTCGATGTGATGCAGAAGCTGTATCCGAATGTGAAGATCAAGTTCGATTACTGGGCGCACAATAAGAGCGACAGCTCTCTTGAATATCTGACCACCCGTGCGTCCACCGGCACGATGGCGGACATCGTCTTTGACGATGCCGGATGCTTGCCCTCTTACATTATGCAAGGCTGGGTATATCCCATCACGAAATTCGTGAATGCGGATGCAGAGGCCTCCAGCCTGCCCGCCAACCTGCGCAAGGATTATACCTACAACGGCGAGTTGTACGCTCTGCCGAACTCGGCACACTTTGATGTGGAAGTATTCAATACGGATCTGCTTAACAAGCTCGGCTTGAAAGCACCCGGTATGACATGGACAATGAAGGATTATGAGGACTACCTGCGCAAGGCGGCTGCCAAGTTCAGCTCGAAGCTTTGCGTCGGCACCGCGACTCTTGGGGATGCACACACCCGTTATGCCTGGTATTCCTCCATGCAGAAGGGCGCGCACTACGGCCAGTGGGGCTATGACTATAACACCCAGCAGGTCGATGCTTCCATTCTGACCGAGGGCACGAAGATGGCGTATTATTGGCGCACGATGATGTCGGGTGTTGAGGCGTGGTATGAACAGACGCAAAAGGGCGCAAACGGTGTGACACAGCTGGAGGCCAACCTGGGACTCAGCGACTATAATGCCGCCTTCACTGCCGGCAAGGCACTGATCATGGACTGGAACACCGGCGGCACGAATAAAACAAGCCTCAAGTACAAGTTCAAACATGCGGTCTTACCTACGCCGAACACCAACGGCCGCCTGTCGATGCATGTGGACTGCAGCTTTATGACCACGGCATGCAAGGAGGAAAACGCGGCTGCTGCCTATCAGCTGCTGCGCTTCATGACCTTCTCGACGAACGGCAACCTTGCTCGCCTGACCATGTATGAGGATTCTCAGAAGGGCAAGTATTCTCTCAACAGCCGCATCTATTATCCCACGACCACCAGCAAAACCGTGCTTGATAAGTTCAACAGGATGTCGGTTGTGACCGAGACCGACAAGTACCTTGTGGCGAATATTCCGAATTCCTCCCGGTATGATGCGCACAAGCTTGTACCGAATATGTATGACAGCTTCTTTAAGACCGCCGCCTATGCATATAACGACATCATGTCCGGCAAAGACAAGACCGGCGCCGGCATGACGGAGGCAGTCAAAAAATGGAACACCATGATCAAATCGAACATCGACACGATGAACACGGAGATCAAAAAGGCGCAAGCGGAGTTCAACAAGACGCACAAGTGATCGGATATATATCCGCCCCGGGCAATCCGGGGCGGCAGAATGGGGGCGTAAAATTTGAATAAAACCTTAAAAAGGTTGATTGCGGCTGTTTGCGGGACAGTCATTGCCGCCACGGCGACCTTTTCGGTTTCGGCCGCCACGCTGAAAACGGATTGGCCGGGTGTGAAGATTCCAATCCCGAAGAATTACACCTGGTCTGCACTCGGAGAAGTGACCGGCACCGAAAAGGGCACAAACTATTTTGTGATCCATACCGATACCACCGACGGCGCACACGCGGAATCACTGTATGTCTCTTTCCCGAAGGAGGGCGGCTTCCGCATTCAGTCTCTGCATGAATTGCAGAAACAAAACGGTGCTGTCATGCCGGAGGTCAGCAATGTCGGTCTCTTTGAGCCGTCTGCGCTGCAGCGGATTACCTATATCACTGACGGCAATGCCGTGGGCATGAAGGGCACCGACGGCACGGTAGTCAAATATACGCAGAGCGACACAGGCTTTGCGCTCACGGTCTATAAGGCAAACAGTGACAAGATCGTGTCCCTGTCGAACAAGCAGTTCTCCTTTGCGTATAACCGCAGGGGCGAGGTCGTGCGTTCGATGGTGGAGTTCCCGCTGGCGGACAAGGAAGCCATCTATGGCGGCGGTGAGCGATATAACGGTGCCAATCAGGTAGGCAAAACCATCTCGCTGACAAACCTGGATTGCTGGTCACTGCCCGAGTATTCCTATAATAATGTACCGCTGTTCCACAGCAACCGCGGCTATTCCGTCTGGTTCAACATGACCTATGTCGGTGAAGCGGATATCGGCGAAACGAACCGCCACAAGTATTCCGTCAAGTTTGACGGTTCGAAGCTCGATCTGTATCTGTGGCAGGGTATGCCGCTCGACAACCTGAAAAAGTACACTGCGCTGACGGGCACCTCGGGCGTGTCGGAAACATGGACCTATGGTTTCTGGACGGGAGCACAGAACGAGGCGTTTGAAAAGACCGGCCTTGCCAATACCTACGCTAACATCATGGCGCTGATTAACGGGTATAAAGAACACTATAACTTTTATCCTGACGCCTGCTATGCAGAGGGCGCCGCCGCCCGCAATGCGCAGGTGACGAGCTTTTTGCGGCGCAACAATGTCAAGACGCTCGGCTGGTTCTCTCCCGACCTTTGGAAGGATCTCGGACTCGGCACGATCTACGACATTTTGCCGACACACAGCGAATTGCCGGCGTTTGATGCCGGCGGCAATCTGATCGACCCCGGACAACCGTTCGGCTATGATACTACATTTTTCAAGAAATACGGCAAATACCGTATCACCAGCAAAAGCTATGTAGATTTCTCCAATCCCTCGTCTGTTGAACTCATTACCGCCGCGTGGCAGCAGTATTGGGACTGGGGTATTGCCGGTTCGATGGTCGATTTCGGCGAATGGTACCCGTTCTCCATGACATACTTCAACGGTCTCACCGGTGACGAGATGCACAATCTGATGTCGTATTACTACGCCAAGGCAAGCAATGAGGCGTGGCAGGCGGGACGGGGCAATGACTATGTGCTGTTCCAGCGCTCGGGCTGCGCGGGCAGTCAGTATTATTCCGGCAACTTCCTCGGCGACAATGTCAGTGAATATGTCGGTGAGGACGGCAACGGCTACAACGCCGTTATCAGCGCGCTGATCTCCATGGGTGCCAGCGGCTTTAACCTGTACGGCGCAGATCTCGGCGGTCTCGGCGGCACGCCTTCCAATGATCTTTGGAACCGCTGGGTGTCCTTGTCGCTTTTCTCGCCGTATATGCGGCAACACGGATCTGTGATCCATCAGCCGTGGAACTACGGTATGCTGGCGACGCAGCACTTCGGCAATGTTTACTATCTGCGCAAGAATTTGGTGCCCACGATCGAAAGCGCCGCCATCAAGGCGGAAAAGACTGCCGATCCGATCATCAAGGGCATGATGGTGGCATACCCCTACCAGCTTTCGCTGGCGAAGGTGGAGAACCAGTATCTGTTCTGCGATGACTTCCTGGTTTGCCCTGTCACGACGGAGAATGTCTATTATCAGACGGTCAGCCTGCCGAAGGGCTCTACCTGGTACGAGCTGTATACCTACAAGGGGTATGACGGCGGTCAGACCTTTAATGCGGAAGCGCCGACCTCCGATTTCCCGGTGTATGTCAAGGGCGGCGCCGTCAAGGCGATCGACCTGCCCGAAAGCTTGAAGCTGGGTGCGGAGATGCACGACGACAGCGAGGACGAATTCACCAATCTGCCCGCGCTGCTGATCACCCCGCCCGACAAGGATAACACCGTGGTGATCTATGATAAGCAAGGTGCGTCCACGGATTATCATACCTATAACGCCAAAGAGGAAACCTATGTGAACGCCAAGACCTCCGACACCGTTTTCACGGTGACGAACACGGACGGTTCTGACCGCAGCATTATCCTCGCACTCGGCGTCACCGCTGCGGGCATTGAGGTCGACGGCAAAGCCCTCACCCGCCTGTACGATATGCCGAACTATCAGGCAAAGCAGTACGGCTACTACATCGACGAAGACGGTCTCACCACGATCTATGCGCCTGCCGGTTGGAAGACGCTGACCGTGAAGAAAGGCACCATTAAATCTTCTGCCGTCAAGCTCGCCGGTGTGGGCAGCGATGCGGCAAAGATGGCGGCGATGTTCGACGGCAATGTGACGACTTCCTTTGAGCTGCCGCGTTCCACGGGTGAATACACGACGGTGGAGCTGGCAAGCAAGACGAAGATCGACCGTGTGAAGATCGACTGGACGGTGGGCTTCAGCAACAGCTATGACATCGAGTATTCCGCCGACGGTGAAAACTGGACGGTCATTCTGCCGCAGACAGATGCGGAGCATACCGTTGTTGACGGCGGCGGCTCGCGCGACGAAGTTCGTTTTGACGCCGTTGAAGCGAAATACCTGCGCATCCGCACGGTACAGCGCGGCGACGCCGGCATGCCGGCGATCCACAACATGGCTGTTTATGCTCAAACCGCAAAGCCGGTTGTCAATCCCTCGACGGATGATCCCGGCAACAACGGCAAGTGGGACGACTTCGACGATAACGACTATGACGACGATGTGGATTGGGGCGACGACGTTATCGATGATCCGACGAACCCCGAAAATCCCGACAATTCCGGCGAACCCGACACCGTCGAGGTCATCAAGAGACGCAAACGCACGGTGATCGGCGGCACAACGCTGACTGCGTGGGCGATCGCCCTCATCGTTGCCGGCGGGGTGCTGGTTCTCTGCGGCATTGCACTCGTGATCATTCTGATCGTCAGGAAAAGAAAAAGAAACAAGCTATTAGACCAAGAAGAAGCGGAGCCGCCTGCTGCAGAGTGATCTGCAGCGGCGCTCAAACGGTCGATACCGCGCGCTGCAGAAGCTCTCTCAGTGCCAGTAGGAGGTAGAGATATGAAAAAGGCAAAAAGAATACTTTCCATGTTACTGGTGCTGTCGATGGCACTTTGCACAGCGGCATCTTATCCCGTCGCAGCAGCGACGGACAAAACGACCGGAGCCGTTGCGGCTTCCGGTGATTCATCAGATACCTCTCTCTCTCTTGCCTCGTGGGTCAGCGCGTCGTCGTTTGACGGCGCGCTGGCCCCGACGCACAATACCGTAACGGTGGACGGCAAGGCTGTGACACTTGACGGCGGCATTGATCTTGCGGCGAAGAAACCGCTTTCCTTCGATGTGCAGGTCGCCGCGGCGGGTACATATAAGGTCGGTGTGATGTATCAGTCGCTTGACGCGCTGTACACCGATCTGCTTTTCAACTATTCCTGCGGGAATGTGAGCGGCATTGCTGCGCTGCCCGTTTTGTGGGCGGATGCCAACACCGTGTATGCCACCGATCGGCTCGGCAACGAGCTGATCCCGGATCAAAAGGCGATCGATGCCCCGTACCGCGACTTTTTGCAGGATTACGGCGACACCGATAACAGTGCGCTGACGCTGACCCTCGATGCGGGGGTGCATCACGTCACCCTGACCTCGCAGGCACAGGCGGTGAAGATCACGCAGATCTGCCTTGTGCCGATGCAGGATGCGGTGAGCTATGCGGAATATGCACAGGCGCATGCGGATGCTGCACCGTATGATAAAATGCTCACCTTTGAGGCGGAGCGCTACAGCATCAAATCCGACTCCTTCATTCGCGCCACCTCGAAAAAGATCGCGGCGCTGACCCCCTATGACACCTATCACAAGCTGCTCAACGTGCTGGACGAAAGCTCTTGGAGCAGCACAGGGCAAAAAATTCTGTGGGAATTTTCCGTCCCGCAGGACGGGTTATATACCATCGGCGTGCGGTATCTCCAAAATTCCGACGCCGACAAACCGGTCTATCGCAAAATTGAGATCGACGGCGCTGTGCCGTTTGCCGAATGGGAAGCGCTGGCTTTCACCGGCACTAAGACCGGAAAATTTGTAAACACGACATTAAACGCGGGCGATACGCCTGCGCAGATATATTTGACCGCCGGATCCCACACGATCGCTATGACGGCGACGATGGGACCGATGAAGGCGGTTTATTCCGAGATCGTAGCACTGATGGACGACATCAACGCGCTCGGTATGGATATTCAGAAGATCACGGCAGGTCAGACGGACACAAACCGCACCTGGAACATGGAATACTATCTGCCGAATGCGGTGGGGGATCTGACCGATTTTGCAGACCGCATCGAAAAGATCTATGAGGAACTGGGGACGATCGGCGGCAAAAAAGCAAGCTATGCAGATAGCCTGAAGTATGCTGCAGAACGGCTGCGTAGTCTGGCGGAAACCCCGAATCAGATCCCGAACAAAACGGACCTCATCAACCAGGGCGACAATTCCGCCACCAAATATCTCGGCAACGCGCTCGAAAAGCTGATCAGCACGCCGCTCGGCTTTGATGCGTTCTTTGTCGGCGACACAAGCGATATGCCGTCGGCGCAGCCGTCATTCTTCAAAACGATCAGCGAATGGTTCAAGGCGTTTTTCTGGTCATTCACGGCGGATGCCTCGGCGGGCGACCACGCCGCCTCGACCGACAACGGAAAAGAACTGAAGGTTTGGGTCAACCGCTCCGTGCAGTATGTGCAGGCGCTGCAGCAGCTGGTGGATGCGGACTATAACGCCAAATACGGCACAAACATCCAGCTTTCCATCATGCCCAGCGAGCAGAAGCTGATTCTTTCGAACGCCACGGGGGACAACCCGGATGTGGTGCTCGGCGCGGGACTTTCCACGCCGTTTAACCTCGCCATCCGCGGGGCTGCAAAAAACCTCTTGGAATATGACGATTTCCTCTCATTCTATGCCGACAGCTACAGTTTGCAGTCGCTCGTGCCCGGTGTGCTCGGCGACGGGGTATACGGTGCGGCGGAATCGCAGGATTTCTATGTGCTGTTCTATCGCAAGGACATTCTCAACATGCTCGGTCTTTCCGTACCGGACACCTGGGATGATGTCAAGACCATGATGCCGGAGCTTTTGCGCTATGGCATGAACTTCAACCTGCCGCTGTCGAGCGGCGCAGGCTATAAGGGCTTCGGCATGACCAGCCCGTTTATCTATCAAAACGGCGCTTCCTATGTGTCGGATGACGGCACAGTCTCTGCATTTGACAGCGACGCTTTCATTAAGGCGATGAAGGAAATGACGACGCTGTACAGAATTTACGGCATGTCGACTTCCATTCCGAGCTTCTATAACAGCTTCCGCAGCGGAGAAGTGCCGATCGGCATTTCGACATTCTCCACCTATATGCAGCTGCAGGTTGCTGCACCGGAGCTTGCCGACAAATGGGGCATTGCCCTGACGCCCGGCACAAAGCAGGCGGACGGCTCGGTCGTGCGGTATCAGCCGGCGACGGCAAACACCTGCATGATCATGCAAAACACCGAAAAGAGCGAGGAAGCATGGCGGTTCCTCAAATGGTGGCTCAGCACCGACATTCAGACCCGCTATGCCTATCTGCTGCAAAGCCGCTACGGCTCGGAATACCGATGGAATTCCGCCAACCTGAAGGCGTTTGCGCAGATGCCGTATTCCACCGAGGATCGGGAAACCATCCTGACCCAGTGGAAGGATCAGCGCGAGACCGTCAACCATCCCGCTAACTACATGATCGAGCGCGAAAGCAGCGATGTCTGGAACGGCGTGGTCGTTGACAGCGAGGCGCTGATCGAGGAGATCGACCGTGCCACCACGCTGACAAACCGCGAGATTCGCCGCAAGCTGGTCGAGTTCGGCTTCTGCGACAAGGACGGCAACGTCATCAAGGAATATTCCATGAAGGCATATGAGATGCTTGTGAACAAGCTGAATGAAACACAAAAAGGGGACGCGAAATGAAAAAACGGAATTTCTTGAAAAAGCAAGCGTCTCCGGGACGAGGGATAAAGAGCGGCAACTTCTTCACGCGACACGCGACGCCGATTTTGCTCGCTCCTTATGCGCTGTTGTTCATCATTTTCATTGTGGTGCCCACTATATCGGCAATGGGGTTGTCCTTTACCTATTATAACACCATCCAAACGCCGAAGTTTACCGGCTTTGACAACTTCATCGATCTGTTCACGAACGATGAGGTGTTCATGCAGCACATCCTGCCGAACACCGTTGTCTATGCCATCTGTGTGGGCATCGGCGGCTATGTGCTGGCGTTTTTGCTGGCGTGGGGTCTGTCGCAGATCACAAAAGGTCCGCGCACGATACTGGCACTGATCATCTACTCGCCGTCCATGACGGGCAGTGTGCTTCTGAGCACGGTGTGGGGCGTCATTTTTAACGGCAGTGAGAGCGGCTATCTCAACTACATACTGATGAAGTTCGGCATCATCGACACACCCGTTGTGTGGCTGTCCTCGGAAAAGCACCTTCTGTGGATCGTTATTCTGGTGACGCTGTGGAGCAGCATGGGCATTGGATTTTTGTCGATGCTGTCCGGCATCCTCAATGTCAACGAGGAGCTGTATGAGGCGGCTTATATCGACGGCGTGAAAAACCGTTTCCAGGAGATCATGTATATCACGATCCCGTCCGCCAAGCCGCAGATGCTGTTCGGCGCCGTGATGGCGATCGTGAACACCTTCCAGAGTTCCGGCATTGGTACGGTGCTGTCCGGCTCCAACCCGACGCCCGGCTATTCGGCGTCTCTCATCGTGTCGCATATTGAGGACTACGGATTTTTGCGCTATGAGATGGGCTATGCGGCCTCCGTTTCGGTCGTGCTGCTGTTCGGCATATATCTGATGTCCAGAGGCGTCAACCGCGTCCTCGGCAGCCGTGATGAATAAGGGGGCGAAGAGGTTGAAAAGAAAGAACCGTTTGAGAACCAACGGGATGAACCCGCAGCATTTTTCGCTCGGTCAGATCAAGATCTACCTTTTTCTTCTGCCGATCTGCGTGGTGATGGCGCTGCCGATCATCTTCATTTTCGTGAACGCCTTAAAACCGCTTGACGAGCTGTTTGCCTACCCGCCGCGCTTTTATGTCCGCAATCCCACCTTGAACAACTTTGCGACTCTGTTTTCTCTCTCGTCCACCAGCAACACCCCTGCCGGTCGCTATCTGTTCAACAGCATCCTCGCTTCTTTGCTGACGGTACTGTTCACGCTGATCATCGGCACGAGCGCGGGATATGTGCTCTCCAAAAAGCACTTCCGCACCCGCAACGCGCTGCTGGAGATCAACAATCTGGCGCTGATGTTCTGTTCTGTGGCGGTGGCGATCCCGCGCTATTTCGTGATTGCCAAGCTGGGGCTTTTGGACACCTTCTGGGCAAACGTGGTGCCGCTTTTGGCAACGCCGGTCGGCGTGTTTCTGATCAAGCAGTTCATCGACGGTCTGCCGGATGCCCTCATCGAGGCGGCATATATCGACGGCGCCAATGATTATCAGATCCTTTTCAAGATCGTCATGCCGCTCATCAAACCGGCGCTGGCGACGCTGACGATCATGACCTTCCAGGCGTCCTGGGGCGCGACTGAGGCGTCGACGCTGCTCATCAACAATGAAAACTATAAAAACTTCGCTTTTTATCTGTCCACCCTGAGTGCCAACGGCACGGTTTCCGGACAGGGCGTTGCGGCGGCGGCATCTCTGATCATGTTCCTGCCGAACCTTATCATCTTCATTTTCATGCAGTCCAAGGTCATGAGCACAATGGCACATTCCGGTATCAAGTAAAGGAGCTGACAAAAGTGCGAAAACCGATCGCAATTCTGGTTCTGCTCGCTGTGCTTGTCAGCTGTTGCTGCCTCACGGTATCGGCGGGCGAGAATACGACCTATACCTATACGCTTTCCTCGGGCAAGACATGGATCAAAACCCAGGATGCCTATTTGCCCGGCAATATCTATCTCAAAAACAAAGGCTTGTCCCAGCCGGCGGATATTTTCATCCACGGCGACGACATGTATGTTGCCGATGCAGGCAACGCGCGGATCTTCATTTATTCCATCAAAACGGGCGAGAGCCGCGAGATAAAGGACGATGCCATGGTCACGCCGTGCGGTCTGTTTGTGACCGCTGCGGGAGATATCTATGTTGCCGACAGCGGTGCGCCGGCGGTGTTCGTTTTCACCGCAGCGGGCGAGCGCAAAATGACGATCGAGCGCCCGCAAAGCAAGCTGTTCAGCGAACTGAGCGACTTCACGCCGAAGGGTGTGGCGGTCACCACCAACGGCAACATTTATGTTTGCAGCGAAAATGCCTATGAGGGGCTCATGCAGTTTGGTCCCGACGGAGAGTTTGAGGGCTATTTCGGCGCGAACCGCAAGCATCTGACGGCGGCGGAGGTCCTTTCGGATTTATTGCTCACGGACAAGATGAAGCAAAATGAGCTGATGCGCCGTCCCCGCACCATTCAAAATCTCGACATAAGTGCGGAAAACCTCATTTACACCGTCACCCAAACGAACGAATACGATGCCGAGACGCAGACCCATCTCACAAAGCAGGAAAACTGCCTGAAGGAATATAACCTTGCGGGCGTCAACATCCTGTCGCCGAGCACCTTCATGCAGGACGCCTGGAATTTTGTGGATGCGGCTGCCGGGCCGAACGGCACGGTATTCGCCCTGACGAATACCGGTCTTGTCTATGAATATGACAGCAACGGCGACCTGATTTTTTCCTTCGGCGGCCGTGCGGTGTCCAGCGAGCGCAACGGTCTTTTCACCTATGCGACGGCGATCGACACGGACGATAACGGTTTTATCTATGTACTTGATCGCGAAAAGGCGTTTGTCGAGGTGTTTTATCCCACCGACTTCGCCATGATGACGCATCAGGCGATCTTCGATCTCGAAAACGGCAACTATGCCTCCGGCGAAAAATCCTGGGGCGCGGTGCTGTCGCTCAACGGCATGTTCTATCTCGCCCGCATGGGCTACGGCAAGGCGATGCTGCATCAGGGCCGTTATGCCGAGGCGATGGAGCAATTCAAACTGGCGGGCGACCGCGCGTATTATTCCGATGCCTTTTGGCAGCAGCGGGATGCGTGGCTCAGCAACAATATGATCTGGTTTGTGGTGCTGCTGTTTGCGCTGATGATCGTCGCTGTGGTTCTCGCGTTTTTGCGGCGCGGCAAGCCCCGCAGGGTCGAATCGTACATAAAGCCCATCCCCAAAACACCGGGCAAGCGTTTTTGGCATGACATCACCTATTTCGGCTATATGCTGCGCCATCCCGTGGACGGGTATTACTACCTGAAACGCGGGGAAGCGGGTTCCATGCTGTCGGCAACGGTGATGTATCTGCTGATATTCATTGTGTATGTGGCGGATACCATGGGGCGCGGCTTCATTTTCAGCTTTTCCGACGGCAACGCCACCGGCATTGCCATGATGGGCTCGGCATTCTTCCTTTTGTGCGGGCTGTTTGTCATCGGCAACTATCTGGTTGCGTCGATCAATGAAGGCGAGGGCTCGCTCAAAAACATCTATATGATGCTGCCGTATGCACTGTCGCCGTATTTGGTGATCACACCCTTTGTGGTGTTTGCCTCGTATATTCTGACACAGAACGAAGCCTTCATTCTGTACTTTGCCTGGCTTGTTGCATTGGTTTGGTCGGTTGTGCTGATCTTCATCGGCGTGCGCGAGAATCATGCCTACACCTTTATGGAAACACTCAAAAATATTCTGCTGACGCTGTTCTTCATCGTGATCGCTTTGATCCTGATGGCGGTGATGTACCTGCTTTGGTCGCAGGTGTTCGCCTATTTCCGGGATACTGTAATGGAGGTGCTCTATCGTGCGCAGTACTAAACAAGTTGTGTTGGCGTCCGTCGCCATGGTGCTGATCGCAGCGCTGCTGCTCGGCACGGTGGTTTTTGCCCAAAACGGCGGCAAAACGACCTATATCCTGCCGGACACGACCACGGCGGAGACCGGCACCAACCGTTATGCCATGATGAGCGCCCTTGCCGCAGAAGCGGGAAACGGTCTGTCCACGGACGGCTACCATGCGGTTGCGGAAAACAGCAGCCTTTCTCTGTGGCTGGATGAAAAGGGCGCGAGCCTGCGTGTGCTCGATAAAAAGAGCGGCTATGTTTGGGGCGAGTCCCCGAACGGCTATGAAAACGATCTCAATGACATGTGGAACGCGATGGCAAACACCATCCTCACCCTGTTCTATTACGATGCCGACAACAGCGAAAATCAGTACAGCCTGCCGGAAGACGGCGTGAGCACGACCTATACGGTGGACGGTGACACGGTGCGCTTTGACGTCAGCTTTGATCAGATCGGCATCCGCCTGTCGTTCACGCTGCAACTGTTTGACGATCGGTTCGAGCTGCATGTCGTGCCGGACAGTCTGCAGGAAAATGAAGAAAACCGCATTTCTCGCCTGTATTTCCTGCCGTTTTTCGGCAGCACGCTGCACGGCGGCACGGACGGCTATTTCTTCGTGCCGGACGGCAGCGGTGCGCTCATGCGCTTTGACGCGAACACGCTGTATGAGTCGCCGTATATCGCGCGCATCTACGGTCCCGACAGCGCCGTGGACACGATCAACGGTGTCAGCGATCTGCAGGCAAAGCGCCCGAACGACTATCTGACGGAGGAATATACGGCATCTGTGCCGGTGTTCGGCGTCGTGCACGGCGCGGAGCAGCATGCCGCGATGACCGTGCTGACGGACAACGCGGAATATGCATCTATTTCGGCATCGCTTGCCGGCGAAACCATTCCCTATAACTATATCGGCGCGTATTTTGAATACCGCAAAATGTACAATAAACCGGTCAGCGAGTCCAACCGCGTGTATCAGCCGCAGGAAGAGGCGGCGGACATCACGCCGGGACTTTCGGTTTATCTGCTGTCCGGCGAGGATGCGTCCTACAGCGGTATGGCGCGCAAATACCGCAGCATCCTGGAGCAGCAGGGCGTGCTGACAAAGCAGGAGAGCAGCGAAAAGGACATTCCGCTGCGGGTGGAAACGGTCGCCGCCGAGATCAAATCGGGCTTTCTGTTCAACGGCACGCGCACGCTGACGACGCTTGACGAGGCACAGAAAATATATGAGCAGCTGAACGCAGGCGGGATCAAAAACATCTCCTTTGTGCTCACCGGCTGGCAGAAGGGCGGCTTAAACGGCAACCGCTATGGCTCCGTCGCCATGCAGCGTTCGGTGGGCAGCACCGCCGAGCTGCAAAAGCTTGCCGACTATATCGCCGGACAGGGCGGACATTTTTCGCTGGCGCTTGACCCGATCCACATCAACAAGTCACAGGGCAAGATCAGCTATCTTGTGGACACCACGGCGTCAAAGGAACTTTCCAACTATTATCGTCAAAACACCTCGGCAATGTTCCAGGAGACCTATGTTGTCAGCCCGCGCATCGCCGCGAGCACGCTGGCGGATATGGCGGGAACGCTGGCGAAATATGATCTGAGCCTTGGAAGCATCGGCAAGGAGCTGCCGAGCGACTATTCGCAAAAGCAGCAGATCAGCCGCACGGACAGCCTGTCGCTGTTCCGAAAGACGCTGACCGCTGTCGGTGAGAACCGCAAGGTGCAGGTCGCGACACCAAATGTGTATCTGTGGCAGAGCGCCGACGAGATCACCGCCGTGCCTATGATGAACAGTCAGTTCACGATGGAGACGGACTCCGTGCCGTTTTTGCAGATGGTGCTGAAAGGGTATATCCCGTATTATGCGCCCTATGCCAACGACGGCTTCTATCGGCAGACCTGCATTTTGCGCACGGTCGAATATGGGGCATATCCCTCGTTTTTGGTCATGGGCGCGGAAAACAGCAAGCTGCTCAACACGCCGCTTGTCGACAGCTTTTCTCTTTGCTTCGACGATTGGGCGGATACGATCGACTCCACCTACAAAAAGGTGAACGCGGCACTTGGTGCCGTCGAGGGCGCGGCGATGCAGGAGCATCGGGTGCTGGCGTCCGGGGTAGTGCGGGTGCGCTATGATAACGGCGTTTCCATCTATATCAACTATAATGCCGATGCCGCCACTGTGGACGGCGTGACGGTTGAAGGCCTGGATCTTGTGGTGAAAAGAGGGTAAGGAATGAAAAAAGCAAAACGCGGCTTGACACCGAGGGGCAGAGAAGCGCTGCAGGGCTATGGCTTTATCGGCATTTGGATCGTCAGCTTTTTCCTGTTCGTGCTGTATCCGGTTATCTATTCGATGATCCTCAGCGTGAATGCCATCAAGATTCGTCCCGAAGGCATTGAATATACCTTCAAGCAGCTGTTTTTCTATGATTATGCCCTCAATGAGCTGCCGCACTTTCGGAACTGTCTGGCGGTGCAGCTCAAAATGGTGTGCGGCATGACGCCGGTGATCCTGGTGCTTTCGCTGATCATCGCCATGCTGCTCAACGGAAAATTCCGCGGCAGAGCGCTGTTTCGCGCCATCTTCTTTGTGCCGGTCATCATCATGAGCGGGCCGGTCGTCAGCTCGCTTCTGACACAGCAGCCGCTGGACTTCTCCGCCGACTCCTGGATCATCTATGACCTTTTGGACTATTTGCCGTCGGCGCTGTCGTCGCCGGTGAAATATGTGCTGGACAATTTCGTGCAGATCCTCTGGATGTGCGGTGTGCAGATCCTCATATTCCTTGCGGGACTGCAAAGCATCGGCACAGAGGTGTATGAGGCGGCATCCATCGACGGCGCAGGCGCGTGGGAAAAGTTCTGGCAGATTACGCTGCCGCACATTTCCCCGATGATCCTCATTTGTGCCGTCTACACGGTGATCGACACCGCCAACTACAACGAGGGAGGAAACATGAACGCCCTCATCAACAGTCAGATTTTTGATGCCAACTATATGTACAGCTATGCGGCGGCGATGTCCTGGATGTATTTCGTCGTGATCGCGCTGGTGCTGGTGTTGGTGCTGCTCATTTTCAAATTTTTCGGAAGGAAGGGTAAGGCAAAGTCATGAAAAACATTCTGAATGCCGACAAAGCCAAACGCTTCCTTCGCGGGACAAACGAGAAAAACGGTTTTTTGAAAACCTTCGTGATCTATTTCATTCTGATCGCTCTCGCGTTTATTTGTCTCTATCCGATGCTGTATATGATCGTGAACAGCTTTTTCTCACCGGACGATCTGGTGGATCCCGCCGTGACGCGCGTGCCGACAAAGCTGTATTTCGGCAACTATGTGCAGGCATACCACACGCTGGATCTTTTGCGCAGCCTCGGCACATCGATCTTGATGAGCGTGGTGCCGGCGCTGCTGCAGACGCTGTCCACCTCGATCATCGGCTACGGCTTTGCGAGGTTTCGTTTTCCGCTCAAAAAGATGTGGCTGGTGCTGGTGGTGTTCACTTTTATGGTGCCCACCGTGGTCATGCGCATCCCGCAGTATATGATGTTTGACTCCTATCATATGCTCAACACCGTGTTCCCGTTCTTCGTCCCGGCAGCGATGGGGCAGGGTATCCGCAGCGCGATCTTCATTCTGATCTTCTACACGTTCTTCAAAAGCTATCCGATCTCGTTTGACGAGGCGGCGGAGCTGGACGGTGCCGGAAAGATCCGCATCTGGTACACGATCGCGATGCCGGCGGCAAAGGGCGCCATTGTCCTGTGCATGCTGTTTAGCCTTGTGTGGTATTGGAACGAAACGGACGCACTCAACCTGTTCGCCCCGAACATCAAAACGCTGCCGATCCGTCTGATGGAATTTTCGCAGAAATTCGCCGAGCTGTATACGGATACGGCGTCTGCTGCCGGCGGCAGTACGGCGGGGAATGTCAATCAGTCTATCATATTGGCGGGCACATGTCTCTCCGTGCTCCCGATGTTGATTTTGTATTTGTTCTTGCAAAAGCAATTTGTCGAAAGCGTGGAGCGTTCAGGCATCACGGGCGAATGACCTGTGTGCGGACGCGCCGAAAGGGGTGGAGCGGATCGGTTATTATGTGTTTTCCCTGCATTGACCAAAAATCTGAAAGGAGACATTTGAAATGGCAAAGAATCTCTTTAGGAAAATCGGTTCTTGGCTTGCGGTGGCAGCGCTTTCTGTCGGCATGCTGTCTGCTGCGGGCTTTCCGATCTTAAAGACCGAGGCGGAAGATGCGCAGCCGACGGTTTTTTCGGCGGATTTTTCTTCCTTGCCGAACGGTGCGGTAGACGACAACGATACCGCTACCGTAGCGTACCTGAAGGAGCGTTTTTCCTTCTATTTCTATCAGCATTTGACGAAGTGGACGCTGGACTCCGGTCCTCTGATGTATTTCTTTGAACGCCCCGGTGTCAACGGTTATTTGGTGGACGGTGACACCTGGCGTTTTCCGGATACCGCCGGTGTGCTGCATCATACCATCGACGGCCAGCCGAGCACGGAGGGTCATGGTGAGGTTCACAATACTTACTATGTCTGGGATCAGATTCCCACATGGACGGTCGAGGACGAGTGGATCTATTGCACGGCGTATTCCGGCGATAACGCTACCCCGTTCCGGCAGGCGAATTTGATGTACATTCGCGGCAACACGGAGAATACCCTGGCAAACATCAAGAACTTTGATCTGCAGATGGATCTGATGTTCCGTCCGACAGACGGTGAAACGATCAAAGAGGGCAAGGATGCCTTTTCCGTGATCTTTGACGGTGCAGTCGCCGGCAATGTCGGCTCGGATAAGCAGCTGATGTTTGCTTTTGCGCCGGACGGCAAATATTTTCTCGGCAAGCCGACAGAACGCTATACGACAGAGCTTAACGGACAGTTCACCGACGAAAGCGGCAGCAATGTGACCTTTGAGAGAGGCAGGAAGTATCACCTTTCCATGCGTCATGTCGGCAATGCCGTCACGATTGCGATCAGCGATGTTGACGGCAATGTTCTCGTGCAACACAATGCTACGGTACCTACGGTGCTGTCCGGCGTCGGCGGCAACCTGGCGATCGGCGGATCGAACGCCGGTGCAAAGTATGCAAATATAACGCTCACCCGACTGGATGACGAAGCCAAGGCATACGACTTTGACAACCGCGCGAACGGCTATCGGTTCGGTGTTACGGCGCGTGAAGTCGGCAACTGGGTCAGTCCCTACTGGCAACATTATAATCTGGCACAAAACGCCTTATTTTTGCGCAATGATGCGTGGACCAATTATTGGTCGAACATATGGCCGGGTGACTACAATGAGCGTGTTTATTACGAAGCAAATGGCGAATCCATGTATGATTTCAACGGCGGTGCGGCGCTGAAGGCTTATGCGACCAAGATGGGCGAAAAATTCAATGTCTATCACGACGCTGTCAACAGCGGTACGCACTATTATGCCAAGGCGCCGGAGTTCAACTCGCATCATGAGCAGTCCGGCATTAACGGCTCATGGTTCGGCATTATGTTCCTGTCTGCAAGCAGTGCGCAGTCGGTCGCGCTGACAGCGTATTTGGACAAGGGCAAAAATCCGGAGGCGCTGCTGGATCAGACGATGTCCCTTGTGCCGAAAATGACCGACGGGGAAGAGCTGCAGACGAAAAACTTTCGCACGCAGTTCACGGTGCGGTTGCCTGCAAGCAGCAAATCGGCAGTTGCTCTGTCGTTCAGGTCCGACAAAGCGGGTGCAGTGATCGGCGATGTCGGTCACGGCTATGCAGGAAAGTCCACGCTGCTGCTCTCCGGCAGCGGATATTATCTGGATACCGGCGACGGCGACTTTGTGCAGAGCGGCGCGCCCTCTGCGTGGTATGCATGGGATGATGCCTCTTTTACAGAGGGCGATGCCACGGTTTATGCCGAGGCTGTCGGCACAAAGCTCAAGCTGCGCGTGGTCGCCGCGAGCGGCAGCGTGCTGCTGGATGATACGCTGACGATCCCCGACGGCGACAGCGGTTATCTCTATTATTCCGCACTGGATACGCATGGTTACTTCTATTCTGTTTTCTGTGATCGGTTGGACGATGCGGGAAAGATCATCGGTTGGGATCAGGTGGACGGCGTGGCGCTCACGGAGCTTGCCGACGCCGGTCTGCTCAAGGTGCTGGGTCATGCCGCTTTCAACGGAAACGGGTTGCAGATGGACTGGACGAGTTCCGGCTTTGAGATCACCGGCACTCTCTCCGGCGATGTGAGCATCGTTGCCGACCGTACGGATCATCCCGGCATGGTGAACGACATTGATGGCAGCTATGTGGATGTGGTTGTGGACGGCGGCGAGGCAACCCGTGTAAAGATTCCGGACGGCGCCGGTACGATCACGCTTTTGAGCGGGCTTGCCGAGGGTAAGCACACCGTGCAGGTGACTTCGGCAACCTCGGCGGCTTTCGGCTCGCTGTCCGTCAGCCATATCGGGTTTACCGGCACGCTGGATGCGCCGAAATCGGACAACGGTAAGCTGCACATCCTGGCGATCGGTGATTCCATCACCGCCGGCTTTGGCGTATACGGAAAGAACGGCGATCCCACCGGCTTTGCCGATCAGATCGAAGCCACCGACGGCTATTGGTCTTATGCGGCGGTTGCAGGACGAGAGCTGGATGCCAAGCTGTGTGTGGTAGCCAAGGAATCCGGCCGCACCAGTGAGATGCACGAGTTTGTCAACGAGCTGACCTTCTATAACAATGCGCCTGCCTGGGATTGGTCTAAGGACGCGCATGATGTTGTTGTCATCAACCTCGGCACAAACGACGAGGCTAACGGCACGGCAAAGGAAACCGTGCTGAGCGATATTAAATCGCTGCTTGACGATATGCGGGCAAAGAATCCGGATGCAGAGATCATCTACCTCTATGGCATGATGCGCAAGGACTATGAGGATGTGTACAAGGCTGCCGTGCAGTATATGCATGACAAGGGCGACAGCAAGGTGCACCTCCTGGAAATGGCGAAAAACGAGGACGGCCTTGCAGCGCACCCCGATAAAACGGCGCATATGGCATACGGTAAGCAGCTTGCAGACTATATCCGCGACCTTGTGGGCGACACCTATGCTGCACATAACGACACACTGAAGGCACTTTATGATGCCGATAAGCTGACCGTCAGCGGCCGCGGCAAGTGGAATGACACGGCACTGGCATCCACACTGGGCGCTGCGGGTTTCACGGTCAAAGGCGAGCTTGCCGATGATGTCGTATTGCATGTTCAGCAGACCGATAACATGGTGAAGCTGGCGGTGACCGTAGACGGCACTATGCAGACCGTGGAGGTACAGCCCGGGGAAAGCACCGTGACGCTGGCTGCCGGTCTTGCCCGCGGCACGCATACGATCACAGTGCGCCGTGCCACCTCGGATACCGGTATGACCGAGCTGCAGTCGATCGAATATACCGGCACGCTGACGCAGCCCGAGAAAAAGGCGCTGCAGCTCGAATTCCTCGGCGACTCCATCACTGTCGGTGAAGGCATGCTCGGTACCGACAACAATTATGTCGGCAATCAGAATACGATGCTTGGCTATGCTGCCAAAACGGCAGCGAAGCTGAACGCCGATTTCTCAATGGTTGCACATTCCGGCATCACCACTGCCGGCATGCTGACCTCGCAGCAGCAGTCCTATGCTAAGGCAAATGAGATCTTTGTGCTGAACAACAGCGGCAAACAGATCGTGGTCATCAACCTCGGCACCAACGACATCGGTTTGCCGGAGACCTGTGACACTGCAGCGCTGAAAACGGCGATCGGTCAGCTGATGGATGCCGTGATCGCGCAGAATGACGAGCACACCTGCGTCGTGTGGGCATACGGTATGATGGCCACTAAGGGCTTGGATGTGATCAAAGAGGCGGTCGAGTCGCAGGCAAACGGACGCAACATTTGGTTCTGCGATCTGTCTGCGGCAAAGGACAACGGCGGCTGGGGCGAGCACCCGTCTCAGGTCGGTAATGACAAAGCAGCGGAGATCCTCTCGCAGTTTATCACCGACAACTGCCTGCCGGTGATCGAGGCGGGACATACACCGGTCAAGACCGAGAAGAAAGACGCCACCTATTTTACAGAAGGAAACATTGAGTATTATACCTGTTCTGTTTGCGGCAAGCTGTTCCGTGATGCAGCCGGGAAGGAAGAAATCACACAGGCGGACACGGTGATCGGCAGGATCACGCCCACCTATGATAACGGCGCTGCACAAACCGCAGAGACGGTCTCCGGCGAAAATATCATCACCACCGTCACGGTGACGCCGAATGCGGGCTTCGAGCTGAAAGCAGGCTCACTCATCGCAGTCGATGCTGACGGCAACCGTTATGTCCCGACGCGCGTCGGTTTCAGAAACGGCGGCAACGCGTCACAGTACACGGTGACGACCTCTGTTCCCGTCATTTTCGAGATGGAATTCATTAAACCTACAACGGCAAATCCGAACCTCGGCAATGTCGGTATTTCTGTGAACACGGAGAAGTGCGGTGTACGGTTTATTTCTCGTTTGAACCGTACAGAGACGGATGGCGTCGAGTATATCACGCTGGACGGCAAAAAGGTTGCCGTGAAGGACTACGGTATGCTGATCGCTTCGGAGTCGGTTATTGGCGAAGGTGTATTACTGACTGATGAACTGGTTGCGGAAAACAGCTATGTCAAGAAGCTTAGCGTTCGCGACCGCCGGATCTATTTTGATTTCTGCGAAGACTATGTGGATATGAGCATCTGCGTTACGAACATCGACAAGGTTGATGGCGGAGCTTCCATGAAGCTGGTCGCCCGTGCCTATGTTGTCACGGAGGATGGAACGATCCTGTATGCCGACATGGCGGGCAGCACCTATGAAACTGCTTTGGCTATGCCGTGACGATCATTGAAGTAAGTACACACGCTTGAACGGGAGCCGCAGTCATGCGGCTGATAGCATGACTGCGGCTCTCGGCGGGTCGATGACCTGCCGCTGAATTTGAAAACAGTTTCTCAATTTTGAGAATGGGGATATATTTACGCTTTGTCTTTGATGATATTGGAGGAGACAACATGAACAAGCGACTGGAACAGGTGTTGACCGGACAAGAGGGCAGCTATGTGCTGCCGTTTTTGTGGCCGGATGAAGCGCATCCCGAGGCGATCGAGGCGGAGATCGAGGCGATCTATGGCTGCGGCATCCGCGAGATCTGCGTGGAAGCACGCCCCTTTGAAGATTATGCAGGTCCCGGCTGGTGGAAGCAAATGGACATCGTCCTGGCAGCTGCCGAAAAACGGGGAATGCGTGTGTGGATATTGGATGACAAGCACTTTCCCACCGGCTACGCCAACGGATTTCTGGAAAAAGAGCATCCGGAGCACTGCCGCCACTATCTGCGGGAGCACCATGTGGATCTGATGGGTCCGGCGACGGACACCTCTGTTCTTGTGCCGCCTGCAAATGACAGGGAGAGCCTGCTTTGCATCGTTGCCTTCCGCCGCACGGAGAATGTCGATGAGATCACCGGGCAGCCTATCGTGCTCAAAAAGGACGAAAACTCCGATTTTGCTTTCTTCGACATGCCGGAGGGCTGCTGGCGCGTGTTCATGATCTATGATACGCCCTACGGTTCACCCGGCGATCATCGCTGGTTCATCAATATGCTGTCCCGCGAATCGGTGCAGCTGCTGATCGACGCCGTATATGAAAAGCATTACGCCCGATATGCCGACGAATTCGGCAAGACCATCGCCGGTTTCTTCTCCGATGAACCCAGCTTCGGCTGTGAGCATCTGGGACCGTTCGGCAACGATGTGCCATTTTACTATCGCACCATCGGGCAAGCCGGTACGGCGCTGCCGTGGCGGCAGAATGTGGTGGAGCGGATGCAGGCGGACGGGATCGACGATCCCACGGCGATGATCCCGACGCTGTGGTATCCCTATGCCGACGACCCTGCCGAGGTGCGGCTTTCCTATATGAATGCGCTCACCCGCATTTGGAATGAGAATTTCTCCTATGCGTTGGGCGATTGGTGCCGCGCGCACGGCGTGCGGTATATCGGCCATATCATCGAGGACATGAACGCGCACTCCCGCATCGGCGGCAGCGCAGGACACTATTTCCGCGCACTGAGCGGGCAGGACATGGCGGGCATCGACATTGTGCTGCATCAGATCGTGCCCGGCTTCGGACAGTATCCCACCTCGTCGCCCATCGCAGGCGGTGTGGCAGACCCGAAATTCTTTCACTATATCCTTGCACATCTGGCATCTTCGCTTGCGCGTATCGAGCCGCATATGCACGGCAACGCCATGTGCGAAACATTTGGTGCCTACGGCTGGGCTGAGGGTGCTCCGATGATGAAGTGGCTGATCGACTTTTTGCTGATCCGTGGCATCGACCACTTCGTTCCGCACGCTTTTTCGGTCAAGTATCCGTTTGAGGATTGCCCGCCGCATTTTTATGCAAACGGCAACAATCCCCAGTATGACGGCTTTGCTGCATTGATGCGCTACACGAACAAGGCGGCGCATCTGCTTGGCGGTACGGATCGCACCGCACCCGGCGCCATATTCTATTATGCGGAAAACGAATGGATGAGCGACGGCGAGTTTGCCTATTGCGACGATGCGGCAAAGCTCCTGTATGACGCGCACATTGACTACGATATCCTGCCGCTCGACGCGCTGAAAACAGCGGAATGTCGGGACGGCAAGCTGATCGTCAACGGGCACGCGCACACGTTCCTCATTGTGCCCGAAGCAAAGCATTATCCGACGGAATTGCTCATGCTTGCAGAGCGCTTTGTGGCTGCCGGGCTGCCGGTGTTCACGCTGGAAAGCACACCCGACCGCTATCCGCAGGCGATCGGTCAGCGGGCAAACGGCACACAGATTTTGCAAACGATCCGCGAAAAGGGACTTGCCCATGACTACGGCACGTTTGAGCCGTTTGTGCGCATCGCTGAATTTAAGGACGGCGACGACCGTTTCTATATGCTGATGAACGAAGCGCCGCATGCGGTGGAAAATGCCGCGGTCTCCTTACCGGTGGACGGCGACTGCCTGCGTCTGCGGCTGCACAATGACGAGATCGTGCGCCTGCACACGCAGGACGGCACGGTGCGCGTCAGCCTGCAGCCCGGTGAGTCGATGATCTTCTGTTTCGGTGCGTTTGATGCGGCGCAGTTTGCCGCCCCGACCGAAGTGACAGAAACCCGGCCGCTGGCTCTCAAGTGGGACATCGCCCTGCGTCAGAGCGGGATCGAGGCAGAATTTGTGCCCTATCGCTCAAGCAGTGAATTATTTAACATCACCGGAAAGAACGGTCTGCCGAATTTCTTCGGCGAGATGCGGTACACCGCTGAATTCACGCTTGAAAAGCCCGGACGGTATATGTTGGATCTCGGCAAGGTCGGTCACACGGCGCGTCTGTCTGTCAACGGACAGGATCTGGGCATCCGGATCAGCGAGCCGTATGCTTGGGACATTTCCGCAGCCGTACAGGCAGGCGAAAACACGCTGGAGATCACTGCCGCCAACACGCTGGTCAACCGCATTCATGACCGCTTTTCCATCTATCTGCAGCTGCTGCCGAGCGGCGTGACGGGACCGGTGACACTGAAAAGTTTGAAAACCGAATGACATAGCAAAAGCTGGTGCTTGCGGACGGTTGCGCTGCCGCCCGCATATGCACAGCATCCGAAAGAAACGAGGGGAAAAGAGTGAATATGTATTTTCGTTTTCCGTATTTCAAACTGAAAGCGCTGACGCTGAGTTATGACGACGGCAGGGAATACGACCGTAAAATGGTGGAAATTCTCAATCGCCACGGCATACATGCTACATTCAATCTGAACAGCGGAAAGTTGGGGACGGCAGGTTTTGTCACGGCGGAAGAGGCGGCAAAGCTGTATGCCAACCATGAGGTCGCGGCACATACCTTTTCCCACCCGTTTCTTCCGGAGATCACGCCCGTGGATCTCGTCAACGAGATCATGGAAGACAGGAAGCGGCTGGAGCAGATCAGCGGGAAGATTGTGGAGGGGCTTGCCTATCCTTTCGGGCTCAACGAGACAAACGGCGAGCCGGAGACGGCGGCGCTTTGCGGCATAACCTATGCGCGCACGACCGTTTCGACAGGGAAATTCGATCTGCCGAAGGATTTCATGCGCTGGGAAACGACCTGTCATCACACCGAGGCGCGCCTTTTTGACCTGGTCGACCGCTTTTTGCAGCCCCTTGCCCCGCAGGTATGGCTGGCGCGGCCGCGCCTGTTCTATATGTGGGGACACAGCTATGAATTTAACGACAACGACAACTGGGAGCTTTTTGAGAAATTCTGCATGAAGGCAGGCAGACAGCCGGATGTGTGGTATGCCACAAACGGGGAGATCGCACATTATATCAAGGCGTATAAGAGCCTGAGGAAAAGCTGTGACGGATCGCTGGTTTACAATCCGTCCGGTCTTCGCCTTTTCGCCAGCGCAAACGGCAAAAACATCATTTTCGAGCCGGGCGCAATGACGAAGCTTTGATTTGAAAGCATATAAAGCACCATAGACGGAGGAAACAGGATGATAAAGCGTTACGATTTCAATTTGACCGATGAGCCGGACAGGAACGGATTTCAGCCTTTCATGTCGGCATGTGTTCTGAGCGGCGATGACGGTGAGGCTTTGCGTCCCGCCGTGGTGATCTGCCCGGGCGGCGGCTATGAATGCGTGTGCGAATACTGGGAGGGTGAACGCTACGCTATGGCGTATGCCGCTGCCGGATTTAACACCATTGTGGTGAATTACACCACGAAGGGCGGCGGTGTATATCCCCGCCAGCTCAGAGAGGTTGCCCGCGCATTTGAGATCACAAGAAAGTACGCCGAAGAATGGCACATCGACCCACACAAGATCGCTGTGTGCGGGTCTTCCGCGGGCGGGCATTTGGCGGCATCGCTGTCCACCCTGTGGAACAACGAAGCGGTGTTTACAAAGGAGCAGATCGCGTCCCGCCGCCATCGGCCGGACGCTACGGTGCTGTCCTATCCCGTTATCACCTCGGGTGACAAGGCACACAAGGGTTCTTTCCGCGCACTGCTCGGCACGGAGGACGAAACCGATCCCCGCTGGGATTTTCTGTCGCTGGAAAAGCGGGTAAACGACGGCACGCCGCCCGCCTTTTTGTGGCACTGCGCGGACGACGATCTCGTGCCGGTAGAAAACAGCCTCTATTATGCAAAAGCATTGCGGGAGCACAACATTCCGTTTGAACTGCACATCTACCCCAAGGGCGGTCACGGCATTCAGCTCACGACCCAGCGTATTCTGCGCAGCCGCTCGATGTTCCCGCGGGACTATAACTGGCACAAGATGTCGGTGGACTGGCTGGCGGATATATTCGGACTGTGACTGACAGAAAGGAGCCGAACGAATGAATATTTTATTTGGTGGCGACTATAACCCGGAGCAATGGTCACAAGAGGTCTGGGACAAGGACATGGAGATGTTCCGTGCGGCTTCGGTGGATACGGTGACGCTCAATGTGTTTGCCTGGGGGCTGCTGCAAAAAAACGAAGAGGAATATGACTTTTCCGCTCTTGACGAGACGGTGCGGCGACACGCGCGGGCAGGACATCACATCATTATGGCAACCTCGACCTCGACCGTGCCCGCGTGGCTGGCAAAAAAGCATCCCGAGGTGCTGCGCACCGATTATCACGGCGTGCATAAGAAATTCGGCAAGCGCCATAATTTCTGCCCCAACAGTTCGGTGTATCGTCGGTATGCAGGGGAACTGGTGCGGCGATTGGCAGAGCGCTATAAAAACGAGCGCGCCATCACCTATTGGCACATCGGCAACGAGTTTGAGGGCGAATGCTATTGCGAAAACTGCGAAAAAGCCTTTCGGGTGTGGCTGAAAGAAAAATACGGCACAATCGAGGCGCTCAACGCGGCGTGGAACACGGCGTTTTGGAGCCACACATTCTATGACTTTGACGAGATCGTGCTGCCCAATGACCTTGCCGACGGCGAGGCGGGGCTGGCATTTATGAGCGCCATCAAGTTAGATTATGCGCGCTTTAACAGCGATTCCCAGCTTGCCTGCTACAAAGCGGAGCGGGACATCATCAAGGCTGCGATGCCGGACGCCAAGTGCACCACCAATCTGATGGGCACCTGTCGCACGATGGACTATTTCCGCTGGGCAAAAGAGATGGACGTTGTGTCGTGGGACTGCTATCCCGGCTACCGCGCGCCGTGGAGCGAAACGGCTATGACGCACGATTTGATGCGCGGGCTGAAGGACGCGCCGTTCCTTTTGATGGAGCAAGCGCCGTCCCAGCAAAACTGGCAGCCGTATAATACGCTGAAGCAGCCGGGCGAGATCCGGGCGCAAAGCTATCAGAGCATCGCCCACGGCAGCGATGCGGTGCTGTTTTTCCAGATGCGGCAATCTGTCGGCGGCTGCGAAAAGTTCCACAGCGCCCTCATTTCCCATTCCGGACGCAGCGACACCCGCGTGTTTCGCGAATTGTCCGCTCTCGGCGCAGAACTGAAAATGCTCGGCAACAAAACGGTAGGCGCCGCCACGCGCGGACAGGCGGCGATCGTGTTCGATTGGGACAGCTACAGGGCGCTCGAAATGAGCATCGGACCCAGCCGGGACCTGCGGTATGTGCCGGAGATTTGGCGGTTTTATGATGCGCTGTATCGGCGGCACATCCCGGTGGACTTTATCCCGGCGGATGCGTCGGCGGACACGCTGGCGGCATATCCGCTGGTGCTGTGCCCGGTGCTGTATATGATAAAAGGCGACACCGCCGCCAACCTGACCGCCTATGTGCGGCAGGGAGGCACGCTGGTCACGGGCTATATGAGCGGCATGGCCGACGGCAACGATACGATCTATACCGGCGGCTACCCCGGTCCGCTGCGCGAGGTGTGCGGACTGTGGTTGGACGAGCGGGACGCGCTGCCGCCCGATGAAAGCCGAAAACTCAGCGTGAACGGTGAGGACGGTTATACCTGTGGGCTTTTGTGCGATCTGATCTGCCCCGAGGGGGCCAAGGTCAAGGCACGGTATGAAAGCGGTTTTTATGCCGGCACGGCGGCAGTGACCGTCAATCGGTATGGGCAGGGACAGGCGTGGTATTTCGGCACAAAGCCGGACAACGCTGCCTTTGACCGGCTGATGGATGAGGTCGTGAAAGAAAGCGGCGCAAAGCCGCTCGTCAGCGAGCCGACGCCGCTTGAGATCACCTGTCGGGAAAAGGACGGTAAACGGTTCTGGTTCGTGCTCAACTTTACGGCCGAGCCGCAGCCGGTGCCGCAGGCGCTGATCGGTCTGCCGAACCTTCTGTCCGGCAAGGAAGCAACAGAAAATACGCAGCTGTCGACTTTTGATGTATTGCTACTCCTGCAGGAGGATTGTAAAAGCGGGAACAGCGGAAACCTTTTTGAGGGGAAATAGTATTGGATAACGAAAGATTTATTTGGAAAACGCGGCCGCTTGCAGCGACCGAAAACATACAGGTCTGCGGCAATGTGCGGATCACGGTGCTGGCCGCACGGCTGTTGCGGATAGAATACAGCGACAGGGGCATGTTCGAGGATCGGGCGAGCCAGTCGGTATTTTATCGGGATTTTGCCCCCTGTGCCTATGAGACGGTGCGGGATGGCGCATGGCTGACGGTGGAAACGGCGGCGCTGCGCCTTTGCTGTCGGACAGATGCGCCGTTCTCTGCCGATACATTGACGATTGTGCTGAAGAATGAACCTGCGTCCTGTTGGCACTACGGCGATGTGCCGGAAACGCTCGGCGGCACAACGAAAACGCTCGATTCCGTCAATGACGGTATTCCGCTGGGGGATGGGCTGTGTTCACGACTGGGGTATGCGCTGCTGGATGACAGCAGCACCATGCTGCTCGGTGAAGACGGCTGGGTAGTACCCAGACCAGAGGGGACGGTCGATCTCTATTTCTTCGGCTATGGCTTTGACTATCGCGGCTGCATCGCCGACTATTACCGCCTGACGGGCATCCCACCCATGCTGCCGGCTTACGCATTGGGCAACTGGTGGAGTCGGTATTATGCGTACACGCAGGAGGAATATGAGGCACTGATGCTTCGTTTTGAACAGGAGGACATTCCGTTCTCGGTCGCCGTGGTGGACATGGATTGGCACACGGTGGATGTGCCGGCGGACAAAAAGCCGCCGCGCTCGGATTTTGAAGATCAGTGCGGTCTGCGGGAAGGCTGGACGGGATACACCTGGAATGAAAAGCTGTTCCCGGACTATAAAAAATTTCTGAAGTTTTTGCATGAGCATCACGAAAAGGTGGCGCTCAATCTGCATCCCGCCGGGGGCGTGTGCCCGCATGAGGCGCAATATCCGGCGATGGCGAAGGCAATGGGCATCGACCCGCAGACAAAAGAGCGGGTGCGCTGTGACATTCTCTCGCCGAAATTCATGGCAAACTATTTTGACATCCTGCACCATCCGTATGAGGAGGACGGTGTGGATTTCTGGTGGATGGATTGGCAGCAGGGGACGGACTATCGCTGGGTGCATGAGGCGAATGCACCCGGTGAATATGCAGACGAGCGGGAATGCCTGGATCCGCTGTGGATGCTCAACCATCTGCACATTCTGGACATTTCCCGAAACGGCAAGCGCCCGATGTTTTTCTCCCGCTACAGCGGACCGGGCAGTCAGCGGTATCCCATCGGATTTTCCGGGGATACCGTGGCTTCGTGGGATGCGCTGAAATTCCAGCCGTATTTCACTGCCACCGCCTCAAACATCGGCTATGGCTGGTGGAGTCATGACATCGGCGGTCACGCAGGCTATACCGATCCGGAGCTTATCACCCGCTGGATCCAGCTTGGCGTGTTTTCCCCCATTTTGCGCGTGCACTCCGGGCAAAGCGATTTTCTGTGCAAAGAACCGTGGAACTTCCCCGGCGAGTATCGCCCGGTCGTGGAACGTAGTCTGCGGCTGCGGTATCGCCTGTTCCCGTATCTGTACACGATGAACTATCGCTGCCACAATGAACTGCGGCAGCTGGTAGAGCCGATGTACTATGCATATTCCAAGTGCGATGAAGCTTACCGTGTGCCGACGCAGTTCATGTTCGGATCGGAACTGATGATTGCTCCGGTGACTGCCCCACGGGATAAAAAGAGCAGGCTGGCGGAAACGGAGGTTTGGCTGCCCAAGGGCGACTGGTTCGATCTGGCGAACGGCTTGCACTACGCCGCAGCGGACACCCACCGCCGCATCCGCACCTTCCGCCCGATCGACGGCTATCCGGCGTTTGCCAAGGCGGGAGCCATCGTCCCGATGATGATAAGGCCGCCGCATGAGCATCGCTGTATGCCGACGGAGCATCTGGAGATTTTGGTGTTTCCGGGTGCCGACAATGCTTTCACGCTGTATGAGGACGGGGGCGAGGGCTTCGCCTATGAAAACGGCGTGTTCGCCGAGACGCTCCTCACCCTTGACTGGCAACCGCAGAAAAGTGTGTTCACGATCCATCCCGCCAAGGGAGACCTTTCGGTGATCCCGCAAAAGCGGCAATATACGATCCGCCTGCGCGGCTTCCATCGGGACACGGCGGCAGCGGTCACGGTGAACGGCGTGCCCCAAAATGCGGATACACACTATGATAAATCCACGAATACACTGACGGCGGAGATCAGTGCCGCCGTGACCGATGAGATTTGTGTGGAGCTCACCGCCGACTCTTTAATGCATGATAACGCCGACTGGCGTGAACGCTGTGAGCAGATCCTGCTTTTGGCAAATATCTTTGTCGGAGATAAGCACAAGGCAATGGAGGTGCTGCGGCGCGAGGATATACGGGTGCACGAATATGTGATGCAACTGTGTGCACAGCTGCCCTCGGAATATGTCACGACATTGGCGTTGCGTGAGATGTTGACCCTGACCGAAGACGAATATGAAAATTGGCACATGTGAGGAATTTGGAGGAAAAGCTATGTTTATTGATCCGAAGATCGAGAAAAAGATCGATGACCTGATCGCACAAATGACGCTCGAGGAAAAGATCGGACAGATCTGCCAGGTCGGGCCTTCGCCTGTCGGCGGTTTTGAGATCAGCGAGGAGCAGGCGGCACAGCTGCTGAAGGACGGCAGCATCTCGCAGGTGACCTATGAAGCGATCATCAACCACACCATGATCGACAGCAACGAGGACAACGTCCGCAAGGGCAAGATCGGCTCGTTCATCGGCATCCGCGATGCCGAAACCACTAACCGTCTGCAAAAGATCGCCGTGGAGGAATCCCGTCTCGGCATTCCGCTGATCATGGGACTGGATGTGCTGCACGGGCACAAGACCATTTTCCCCGTGCCGGTGGCGCAGGCGTGCTCCTTTGAGGATGAGACCTTTGTCACCTCCACCTCTGTGGCTGCCAAAGAGGCGGCTGAAGACGGCATCCACTGGACCTATGCGCCGATGGTGGACATCACCCACGATTCCCGCTGGGGGCGCATCACCGAGGGCTTCGGCGAGGATCCGTATCTCGGCTATCGCTTTGCCCAGGCATCCGTCAAGGGCTTCCAGGGTGAGACGCTCGACGATCTGAAAAAGCCGGAGCACATTGCGGCGTGCGTCAAGCACTTTGCGGGCTACGGCGCTGCCGAGGGCGGTCGTGACTATGACACCGTGGACATGAGCCTTGCCAAGTTCTATGAGCTGTATCTGCCGCCCTATGCGGGTGCGATCAAGGCGGGCGTCGTCACGGCGATGGCGGCGTTCAACGATTTGAACGGCGTTCCCGCTACCACGAACAAGTGGCTTTTGACCGACCTCTTGCGCGACAAAATGGGCTTTGAGGGCTTTGTCATCAGCGATGCCTATGCCATTCAGGAGGTCGTCAATCACGGTACGGCGAAGGATATTCGCGACGCCGCCAGACAGGCGATCGAGGCGGGACTGGACATGGATCTCAATTCCAATGTGTATGCCGCCTATATGCAGGAGCTGATTGAGAGCGGCGATGTCAGCATGGAAACGCTGGAAACGGCGGTGCGCCGCATCCTGCGTGTAAAATTCCAGATGGGACTTTTCGAGCATCCGTACACGGAAATTCCCGAAACGACCTGCAAGCGCTGCCCGGAGCACATCGCCAAAGCGCGTGAGGTTGCCCGCAAGTGCGTCGTGTTGCTCAAAGACGACGAGCACCTGCTGCCGCTTGCCAAGAACAAGAAATTTGCCGTGATCGGCGACATCGCTTCCAACGGCGACGAGATGTTCGGCGCATGGGCGTGCTTCCCCGACACCGGCACGGGCATATCGCTGGTGGACGGTCTGAAGCATGCGGGTGCAGACTTTGTGTATGCGCCCTGCGTCGGAGAAAAGCTGCCGCTTGACCGAGAGCTGCTTGCCGAGACCGTCAAGGATGTGGACACCGTCATTGCGTGCCTTGAGCACCACGACGCCGGTGAGGCACATTCCAACTGTAAGCTGGAGTTCAAGGGCGACCAGATCGAAATGCTCAAAGAACTGAAGAAAATGGGCAAAAAGGTCATCGCCATGATGTTCAACGGCCGCCCGATGGCGCTTGCCGATGTGGTGCCGAACTGTGATGCGCTGGTCGAGGCGTGGCATTTGGGCATTGCGGCGGGCGATGCTATCTGCGATGTGCTGTTCGGTGACTATGATGTGGTCGGTCGTCTGACCACGACTGTGCCGTACTATACCGGACAGTGGCCTGTGTACTACAATCATCCGAACACCGGCCGTCCCACGACCGAGAGCGAGTGGACCTGCAAATATCGCGATGCGCCGCTGTTCCCGATCTACAATTTCGGCTGCGGTCTGTCCTACACCACCTTTGCTTATTCCGACATGGCGGTGCAGAAAGACGGCGACAAGCTGACGGTCAGCGTCAAGGTGAAAAACACCGGCGACCGCAGCGGCACGGAGACGGTGCAGTGCTATATCCATCGGCACAAAGCCACCCGTGTGCGCCCGGTCAAGGAGCTGAAGGGCTTTGCCAAGGTGACGCTGGCGCCCGGTGAGGAAAAGACCGTGACGGTGGAGCTCACCCGCGAGCTGCTGGGCTATTTCAACGAGTATGCCGAGTATATCATGGATGAAAGCGACTTCGACATCTGGATGGCGCATGACAGCACCTGTGAACTCGGCTGCCATCAGGTCGTGACTTTCTGAACGGCGGGGGAAGACTATGGAAGAAAAACTGCAGTTTTCGCCGATTGACGGGCTGCAATATGATATTGACGAAATTGACCATCCGATGTATATGTTCAGCCATGCATGCGTCGGCTGCGTGATGCTGGCGGCATCCGACGAGCTTTTCCGCTATGGAAAAGTCTTGCTGGAGGGCAAAGAGCATACGGACTGGAAGATCATTCGCACGATCAACTTTCCGCATCCGCTGTTGGTCGTGTACCTGAGAGGGTATCTGCGCCGATATGACAGCGAGGCTGCTTTGCATATCGGGGGCTTTGTCGGTGCGGATAGACAGGAGATGCCGCCGCAGGATCTGACGATTCATGTTAAGCCCCGACGGGATCACTATGAAGAAAAGTATCAAAAACACGAGGCGGTCGCTCTGCAAACGGCACTGGAATCGGCTGTCCTGCTCAAAAATGACGGCACGTTGCCACTGAAAAAAGAGGCAAAGCTGGCACTGTTTGGCAGCGGTGTGGCAAATTATCGCATTTGTCCGACGGGCGCCGGACGGATCAATCCCCGCACGCGGCGCAGCCTGCTGCAGGCGATTGAGGAAGCATCGGATATGACATATGATGCTGAAATTGCCGAGTTGTACGCTATTCCGAACGATTGTCTGCCTGACAAGGCGTTGCTGGAGAACGCTGCCGCGCGCTGCGATGCGGCGCTGGTGGTGTTGACGCGCGGTACCGGCGAGAATGTGGATAACCGCCCCGTGCGCGGCGAATACTACCTGACTGAGGAAGAGGAAACGCTGGTTCACACAGTGGCTGCCGCGTTTGAGCGGTGCATCGTCCTTCTCAATGTGTCCTATCCCATTGATACCCGCTTTTTGGCGGATGAACACATCAACGCCTGCCTGTATACCGGGCTTGGCGGAATGCAGGCGACCGAGGCATTGATGCAGCTGTTGGACGGCCGCAGCACCCCCAGCGGGCACTTGCCGGATACCTGGCCGATGGATTATTTTGATGGGCCTTCATCCGTGAATTTTTTGAATTTCACTGAAGTCACCGATCGTCCGCTGCAGACCGATGATCCCTACTGGGCGCGGGTGTGTTACGAGGAAGGACTATATGTCGGCTATCGTTATTTTGAAAGCTTTGACAAAAAGGCGGCATTTCCTTTCGGGTTTGGCTTGTCGTATACTACCTTCTCCTATGAGCCGATTCGTTTTGCTGCAGACGGTGAATGTGTTGAACTGACTGTGCGGGTGCAGAATACCGGCGTCTATTCCGGCAAGGCGGTACTGCAGCTGTATGTATCCAAACCGAGTGATCGTTTGGAACATCCGCTGTGCGAGATGATTGCTTTCGGCAAAACGGAGCTGCTTGCTCCGGGAGAAAGCGCCGATCTTGTGCTGACAGCCAACACAAAAGATATGGCAAGCTATGATGAAGAAGCGGCGGCGTGGATGCTGTTGCAAGGGCGCTATGCGTTCAGCTTTGGCGAAAATGCGGCGGCGCGCCACGAGGTCGGCGAGTTACGTTTTGCCGAAGATCAGATTGTGAAACGGGTGAAAAACCGTGTCTGCCCGAAAATCCCGGTGCATGAGATGTCCCGCAGAGATCAAAGCGTGACCCGCAAGGACACCGCCATTTTCACTGAGCGCCCGTTTGCGCCGATCAGCGTGCCCGATCCGGCTCCGACAGTGCCGGCAGTGCCGAAAGAAACGCTGTATTTTGAGGATGTCGTTGCCGATCCCGAGTTGGCAGAGGCATTTGTGGCGCAGTATACCGATGAGGAGCTTTGCCGCTCCAATGTTTGCTTTAACCGGGATTGGAGCATGGATGCCAAGGGCGAGGCGGGCTGGACTGTCGGGATCGAGCGCCTGCATTTGCCGTCTTTCTCGTTGGCGGATGGCAATAACGGCGTCAACTTGACTAAGCCCAACATCGGTATGCCGACCAGCTGCATGGTCGCCGGTACATTCAATGCCGAGCTCGCCTATCTGGTTGGCTGCGCTATCGCAGAAGAGGCGGTCGAGAATGGTGTCAGTATCCTGCTGGGACCGGCAATGAATCTGCATCGCAACATCTTCTGCGGACGCAATTCAGAATACTTTTCCGAGGACCCGTGCCTTGCCGGCATCATGGCAGGACAGCAGAACAAGGGCTTTCAGGACAATGGAGTGTGCGGCTGCATCAAGCATGTGGCGGCGAACAACTGCGAGGCGCTGCGCAAGCGCAGCGACAGCACAGTGACGGAACGCACCCTGCGGGAAATGTATCTGCGTCCGTTCACCTATGCGATGCAGATCGAGCCGAGCGACACGATCATGACCGGTTACAATGCACTCAACGGTGTATTCTGCGATGAAAATGTCGAGTTGATCGAGGAAATTTTCCGTGAAGAGTTGGGCTTTGACGGCTTTGCTATGTCCGATTGGAATTCGTATGACACCTCGGACATCGGCAACATGGTGCGGGCAGGCATTTCGTTTTTGACTCCGGGCAGCGGGGACGATGGGCGCGTGAAGCCCGTGCGGGACGAATTGACCGCCGGTCGCCTGAGTCGCGCGACCCTTGTGCGTAATGTGGCACGCATCGTGAAAACGCTTGCCAAACGCAAAGGCTCTGTCGGCTGATATGACGTAAGAAATACCCGGAGCGGAAATTGAACCGCTTCGGGCATTTTTACTGTATGTGGATGCTGTGTTGTTAAAATCTTATCTGCTCATCAAATGTCGCAATAGTATTTTTGTTTTGTATCATGTTGTTGATATCCCTGTATATAAAATACCGGCCTTGACCGCTACCGCAAAGGCGGCATACATTCATGGGATACATCGTATTTTTGGTGTAATTATTTTATAAAATAATTACATTCTTTCATTTAGGTCTATATCATCCAAATCGGGACGATGAGGTTCTTTCGGTCGAAGGCAGAAAGGCGATCACTCATACAGAGCACGGCAGAGGTACCGAGTACCAAGGGTGATTTATCTATCAAACTGAATGTTCGGGTAATTCGCTTATCGGGGGCGGCTGTTTTTTTAATTTCAAGCGGACACAGCTTGCCGTCGCCCTCGATAATGACATCAATTTCTCTTGCATCTCGGTCACGGTAATAGTTAAGGTAAGGTTCTTTCCCGGCATTTTGATAGCTTTTCATAATCTCAGACACGGTAAAGTTTTCAAGCAGCGCGCCGCTCATGGCGCCGCTTTCGGCAACCTCGGGCGACGACCATTTTGTAAGATAGCAAACAAGTCCCGTATCATAAAAATACAGCTTCGGCGTTTTAATGGTCCTTTTCAGCACATTGTTGGAATACGGATGCAGCAGAAAAATGATCCCCAAGGTTTCAAGAATTTGCAGCCAGGCTTTTGCGGTAACCTGATCGATATCCGCGTCATCGGCAATCGCTTTGAAATTCACAAGCTGAGAGGCACGGGCGGCTACCGCTGTGATGAATTTTGCAAATTTCAGTGCGTCGATTGCGCCCGAAAGCTCGCGCACATCACGCTCAATATAGGTCGAAAGATAAGAGGAATAGTACATATTCCGGTCGGTGTACGCTCCGCTTAACATCCCCGGCATACAGCCGTTCCATATGCGCTCGTACATTTCGGGTGTGGTGAGCGGCTTTATAATTTTACTGTCTTTTGCCAGCGCCTCAAAATCGGTAGTAAAGGGGCGCGGTTGTGCCTCTACAATTTCCCTTTGAGAAAGCGGCGACATATGCAAAAGGGCAACTCTGCCTGCCAACGACTCCTGAACGCCTTTCATTAAACTGAAAATCTGCGAGCCGGTCAGCCAAAAATCGCCGGGATGATGATAGGTATCTACATGAATTTTGATATAAGTGAACAGCTCCGGCGCATACTGAACTTCATCAATAATAATCGGCGGTTTATGAAGCTGCAAAAACATTTTCGGATCGTTTTTTGCCATTTCCCGGACGGTTAGATCGTCTAGAGAAATATATTCCCGCCCGGCATTTTCCTTTTCGGCAAGTTTTTTTAGCATCGTGGTTTTACCGGACTGGCGCGGACCGGTAAGCAAAATTGCCGACCAAGTCTTTGACAGTTCGGTGATACGCTGTTCTATATGTCGGTTGATATAGGCCATAATACACCTCGGCTGAGTATAGTTCTCTTCATGATCATTATACTTTATTATACCCGTAAAGTCAACAAAATCTCGGCTAAAATTGGGAACCATCCTATTTTAGCCGAGATTTGCCGCTGCAATTCCTGATAGAATAAAAAACCGGCACGGCGTAAAACCGTGCCGAAATTCGTTTATTTATGTGGTTTTGCGGTGGTTATGCCACAAACCACACAAACCGTTTTTTCGTTAATCCTTAGTAGTAATGTTAACCTTCGTCAAGGCTGCCAAACACATGTTGTTGGCACTCAATACCACATAATCAGCTGTTCGGTAGTAATTTCGCTGTTAAGGATTTTATCAAAATTTTCGTAAATGAACCATCGTGCATGAACAACCAGTACCGCATTCCGTCCAAGGGATTTTTGGACTTCCAGGCTTTCCAGCGCAGAGAGGTGGCGGCACAGGTAAAGGAGCTGGTGGACATTACCCATGAGATGGGGAAGGAAGCCATGATGTTTTTGGGCGATCACTGGATCGGCACAGAACCGTATATGGAAGAATTTCGCTCGATCGGGCTGGACGCGGTCGTCGGCAGCGTGGGCAACGGCGCGACTCTGCGCCTGATCAGCGACATCCCCGGTGTGCGGTATACGGAGGGACGTTTCCTGCCGTATTTCTTCCCGGACACCTTCCATGAGGGCGGCGATCCGGTCAAAGAGGCAAAGTTTAACTGGGTCACGGCACGCCGCGCCATCCTGCGCAAGCCGATCGACCGTATCGGCTATGGCGGGTATCTGAAGCTGGCAGTGCAGTTTCCGGAGTTTGTTCAATATGTCGAAAGTGTGTGCAATGAGTTTCGCACACTGTATGAAAATGTGCGTGGGACGACGCCGTTTTGCTTTGAACGGGTGGCGGTGCTGAACTGCTGGGGAAAGAGTCGCTCCTGGGGCAATCATATGGTGCATCATGCGCTGTATCAAAAGCAGAACTACTCCTATGCCGGCATCATGGAGACGCTTTCCGGTGCGCCGTTTGATGTCTCTTTTATCAGCTATGACGATATCCGCCGGGATCCCGCTATTCTGGACAAACTGGATGTGATCATCACTGTCGGTGATGCATACACTGCCCACGGCGGCGGGGAAAACTGGAAGGATGAGCGCATCGTCACGGCGATCAGAAGCTTTGTGTATCGCGGCGGCGGATTTATCGGCGTCGGTGAACCGACCGCCTGCCAGTGGCAGGGGCACTTCTTCCAGCTGGCAAATGTTTTGGGTGTGGAAAAGGAAAACGGCCTTAACCTGAATACGGATAAGTATAATTGGGAGGAGCATCCGCATTTCATTTTGGAGGACTGCAGCGGGGATATTGATTTCGGAGAGGGCAAAAAGAACATTTTTGCCCTTGAGGGGACGACGATCCTGCGGCAGATCGAAAAGGAAGTGCAGCTGGCTGTCAACAGCTTCGGCAACGGTCGCAGTGTCTATATCAGCGGACTGCCCTACAGCTTTGAAAACAGCCGTCTGCTGTACAGAGCTATCCTGTGGGCGGCACACGATGAGGACAAGCTGCACAAATGGTTCAGCAGCAACCTCAATGTCGAGGTTCATGCCTATGTGAAAAACAAAAAATACTGTGTGGTCAACAATACCTATGAGCCGCAGAGCACGGTAGTGTATACAGGCGACGGCAGCAGTTTTCGTCAGGATCTGCAGCCCAACGAGATCATCTGGTACGATCTGTGATGGGCTGACGGTGACACACTGCAATGCCGCTTTTCGGCGCGTTGCTCCACACGGAAAGGAGATCTCATGGCGAAAAAAGATCGGACGTTATATGTTCTCAAATACCTGTGGCAGAACACGGACGAAAAGCATCCGACCACGGTTGCGGAGATTATAGCATCGCTTTTCGACGAGGGCATTTATGTGGAGCGCCACGCGTTGATGGCGGACATGGAGCGGCTTTCGGAGTTTGGGGTGGACATTGTTTGCATAAAAAGCTCTCCGAAAAGATATTATATCGGCAAGCGCCCGTTGATGCCGGCGGAGCTCAAATTGGTTGCGGATGCGGTGGGTGCCGCGACATTCATTTCCGCCCCGCAGGAGCAAAGTCTTGTGAGAAAGCTTTTCTGCTTCACCAGCGTCCATCAGGCAGAAAAACTCGGTCAAGGTCTTCTCGAAAATAACCGATCAGACAGCGGAGAAGCCATAGATGCTGCTGAAGGTTGATCGCAGTCTGTATGATGGTGGTTATTGTGCAGCGTTATTTTCATCCTGATTGCGGTTGCTTCAGCATTGATTTCTTTGGTTGGCGTGATTGAAAGATTTTTTTAAAGAAAGGCATTAGTGCCGATAGCTGAATCATCAACAATTTTCCTTGCTCTTTTCTTTCAACATTTGAAACGCAGCGCGGCGAGGGGGTGCTGAAATCGTTTTCATGATCGGTATAGATCCCCCCCGCACACGCTGCGTTTGTGAGCGTTGTTCCATTTTTGACATGGGCGTGTATGATGCTTTAGTCGCACTGAAATATGCAAAAAATCCACGTTGAAAACGCTCACTCGGTTGAAAATATTCTTTGGAACATCGCTTTTCTGCGGAAGTTCTGCCGCTTTCACCTTGCAAAAGTATTCCGCAGCGCGTCAGAAAAGTTATAGGGTGTGACTCTCGCGAAAAGAAGCCCGCTCACGCCTGCAGCGATGCATGAAAGCCGAGAAATATGCTGTTTTTCATTCTCCGATTCGCGAAGTGAATTTTTCCACGGCTGCCTGAAATTTTTCAAACGGTGTCAATGTTATCAACAGCGGCGACCCGCTGGAAATTTTCACGGACAACGACGGTGAGGTCGTGTTCAAAAAATACTCGCCGGTGGGGGAACTGTCGCCGTTTGCGGTGCAGTATGCGGATGTGCTGTCGCGTGCCTGCGGCATGACCGTTTTAGTTTGCGACAGGGATCGCGTGGTTGCGGCGGCGGGGAACAGTCGCAAGGATTTCTTGGAGCGGCGCATTTCCGGTGCGCTGGA
>URNF01000006.1 GCA_900549155.1 uncultured Oscillospiraceae bacterium
ACCCGCCCACTGCGGCATGGTGTCGGTCTCGCGCTTGGCGGGACCGCCGCAGTGCGGACAGGTGGTGTTCACCCAGTCGGTCATCGCCGCCAGCGGCGACTCGCCGTTGTCGGTCGGCTCATAGCTTTCGACCTGCGGCAGCATCAGCGGCAGCTCGTTTTCCGGCACTGCCACGAAGCCGCACTTGTCACAATGCACAATCGGGATCGGCTCACCCCAATAGCGCTGGCGGGAGAAGACCCAGTCGCGCAGCTTATAGTTCACCTTGCGTTCGCCGATGCCCTTTTCCGTCAGGAAATCCTTGATCGCTTCCTTTGCCTCGTCAACGGTCATGCCGTCGAGGAAGCCGGAGTTGACCATGATGCCGGTGGCGCAGTCGGTGAAGGCTTCCTTTTCCACATCACCGCCCTTGACGACCTCGATGATGGGCAGTCCGAACTTTTTCGCAAACTCCCAGTCACGCGTGTCGTGCGCGGGAACCGCCATGATGGCGCCCGTGCCGTAGGACATGAGGACATAGTCGGAAATGAAGATCGGAATTTCCGTGTCATTCACAGGGTTGATCGCCGTCACGCCGTCAAGGCGCACACCGGTCTTGTCCTTGGCGACCTCGGCACGCTCGAAATCGGATTTCTGCGCCGCCGCCTGCTGATAGGCTTTGACCTCGTCGAGATTCTTGATCTGTGCCGCCCATTTTTCCAAAAGCGGATGCTCGGGCGAAATGACCATATAGGTCGCGCCGAACAGCGTGTCGGGACGGGTGGTATACACCTGCAGCGGGTCGCCGAGGGTGGTCTTGAACGTGACCTCGGCGCCGGTGGATCTGCCGATCCAGTTGAGCTGCTGCGCCCGCACCCGCTCGGGGTAATCGACCAGCGACAGATCGTCGATGAGTCGCTGGGCATAGGCGGTGATCTTCAGCATCCACTGACTCTTGACCTTGTGCACGACCTCGCCGCCGCAGCGTTCGCAAACACCGTTCACGACTTCTTCGTTGGCAAGCACGCACTTGCAGCCGGTGCACCAGTTGACCGACATTTCTTTTTTGTATGCCAGCCCCTTTTTGAACATCTGCAGGAAGATCCACTGCGTCCATTTGTAATACTGCGGATCGGTGGTGTTGATCTCGCGCGTCCAGTCAAAGGACAGACCGAGCGACTGCAGCTGCGCCTTAAAGCGCGCCACGTTCTTTTCGGTCACGACGGCGGGATGGATATGATTTTTGATCGCATAGTTTTCCGTGGGGAGACCGAACGCGTCCCAGCCCATGGGATAAAGGACATTATAGCCCTGCAAACGGCGCTTGCGCGCCACGATGTCCAGCGCCGTATAGGAGCGCGGATGGCCGACGTGCAGTCCCTGTCCCGACGGATAGGGAAACTCCACCAGCGCATAATAGGACGGCTTTTCATGGCTGTCCGATGCGGCAAAGGTGTTTTCGGTCACCCATTTTTTCTGCCATTTTTTCTCGATCTCACTGTGATTGTAACGCATTCAAATCCCCTCGGTTTCCATATAGTCGGTGATGTCAACGGTCGTGCCGTCCTGCCACAAATGCTCAAGGTCATAGAAAAGGCGCGCATCCTTTGTGAAAATATGCACGACCAGCGCGCCGAAATCCATCAGGATCCAGTTGGCAGCGGCATAGCCCTCGATACGCAGCGGGGAAAAGCCCGCCTTTGCCATGTCTTCCTCCACATAGTCACACAGCGCCTTCACCTGCGTCGTGCTGCCGCCGCTGGCAAAAACAAAGTGGTCGGCGATGGGCGACACGGCTTCGACATCGATCGCCGTGATGTCCCGCGCCAAGTGCTTGTCAAGAGAGCGCACCGCGCACTCCAGTAGATTTTGTGTCATTCGCTTTATGCTCCTGTCGTGGCGGTCGTTGTTGCCGCCGTGGTCACGGTGTTTTTCTGTTCAACGGTCAAAGCAGACAGCTTCTGCTCCTTTGTGTCCGTCTTGCCCTTTGCGGAAGCAATTTCGGGAATTTGCAGATGCTCTTCCTTCATTTCCAGTCCGTAGGGGTTAAACTTGCTTTGCAGCAGCGTCAGCGCATCCGCGCGGGAAACGCCGTAGTAGGTGGCGCTGCCCTGCTTTGCCACCGTTCCCGGCAGCAGATACACAGCGGAATTTTCAAGATCCAGCTTTTTGAAGCCGACGATCAGCTCGGTGAGTGCCTTGGCAAAGGTGACGTTGTCGGTGTTGCCGGAATGGATGCCCGCGAGCATTTTTGCCACCGATGCGGCGTCATTGTTCGCGCGGATCGGCGCAGCGCCGGACATCACGGTGGAAATGACCTTGTCATACAGCACATCCTCGTCCATCGCGGACAGGCGGGCGATGAGCGCCGCCCACACCTTGCGCTGTCTTTCAAGACGCTCGAGATCCTTTGCGGGCGTGCCGTTATAGTCATACTGATTGGCATAATACAGCACCGCGTCGCCGTCGAGCAGCACGGGACCCGCGGCATAGCTCACGTCGCCGATCTTCATCGCTTTTTCCAGCTCGATGTCGATACCGCCCGCATAGTTCACCATGTTCACAAGCGTTTCGCGGCTCAGGATGAAATAGTTATCGACCGGCATGCTGTATTGGTCGTTGAAAACCGCCAAAAGGCTTTCCACCGACGAGCCGGTCTTTTCGGTGAGCTTTGTGTCGCACACCGTGTGCTTGCCGTCTTTTCTCTCCGGCTCAAACACCTGCTTGCGGCAGGTCTCGCACCAGACAAGCGGTGTCGGATTGCTCCAGACATTGCCGATGCGGGAAACCGTCCAGGCGCCGCCCGTGCCGATATAGGTGTCGGTCGGCACCTGCAGCAGCTGCAGCGTTTTCGCTTTTTTGTCATAGCAGACAAGCGTCAGCATATCCATGGCGCTCGTCTCGTTCTCGCCCGTTACACCCACTAAGAAATACGACACCTTGCGCTCCTGCGCCACCGGCGTGGTATCATAGGTGTTGAGCGTCACGTCGTGCTTGTTGCCGCCGGACGAAAGGCTGGAGACAACGCCGAAGATCATCACGCCGATGAATGCCAGCGACAGCGTGACCAAAACGGCAACCAGCACCCGCACGATGATCGTGCCCGCTGTTGCCTTTTTCTTCTTTTTCTTTGCTTTCTTGGAAACACCGGCGGTGGAAGCAAGGCTCACCTGCTTTTCCCGCTTTTTTTCTCTGTCAGCCATGTTGTCCTCCCTCTGTCAGCTCCTGCAACGCCGCCAGCGTGTCGGGATGCACCCGCGCGCCCTTTCTTTGCAGGTCGTCAATGGTATAGCGCAGCGCATACCGCATCGCGTCCTCAAGGGAAACATCCGCCAGCGCCCGCATCTTGTCCACATCGGGATAGTTGCGGTCGGCGGAAATGAAATCCGCCACGAAAACGATCTTTTCGAGCAGGGACATCCCCGCGCGCCCCGTGGTGTGATACCGCACGGCGTTCAGAAGATCACGATCGTCGATATGCAGGATATGCTCAATAAATGCCGCACCGGCGCGCGCATGCCAGAGCTTTTGCGCGTCCTTTTCGACATCATCTAGCAGTATACCAAAATCTTTGAAAATTTGCAACTGTTCCGAAGGAGAAATATCCTTCATCACATCGTGCAGCAGTCCCGCCACGCGTGCCTTGTCGGGATCACCGCCATAGCGGCGCGCAAGATATTCGGCGGACTTTGCCACCTCGAGCGAATGCAGAAAGCGATGGTCGCTCTCGCGCCGTCTGATAATTTCGATGAACTGCGGCTCCATGCTTTTGAGATCCACTGTTTCCCGCCCCCGATACAAGCCTTTTTCGGCAATATATGCCGCAACACGCGGCGGCAGCATATCCGCCGCCGCATCCCCCGCCGCGATCGCCGCGCGGACGGCGGTGGACGATATGTCCCCCACCGCCGTTTCGGCGATATAAAATTTTCCGTTTTGCGGCAGCGTCGCCGCATATGCCCGCAGCGCGTCGGCACCGACGCCGTCGCGCGGGACGGTGCACACGGTCGCCATATCGAGAATTTCCTCAAAATGATACCATGTGCCGAGCGTCAGAAACATGTCCGCGCCCACCAGCAAAAACCATTCATTCTGCGGATTTTCCGCGTGCAAAGCGTGCAGCGTGTCCGCCGTGAAGCTCGCGCCGCCGCGCCGAATTTCCATGTCCGACACGAAAAAGCGGGCGTCCTCTTTTGCCGCCAGGCGGCACATTTCGAGCCGATCGGCGGCGGGCGCCATCGATGCTTTCAGCTTGTGCGGCGGGACAAAGGTCGGCATGAGCAGCACCCGATCCAGTCCCAGCGCATCCGCGACAAGCTGTGCCGAGCGGATGTGCGCCGTGTGGATCGGATCGAACGTGCCGCCGAACAGTGCGACCCTCATGCCCGCGGCAGCCGCAGCTGCGGCTCTTTTGCGGGACGGTAGAGCACAAAGGTGCGTCCCATCACATGCACCACCGTGGCATTCACGGCGGCGGCAAGCGCCTCGGCTGCCTCGCGGGCGGTCTGCGGTGCGGACTCCAGCACCTTGCCCTTGATCAGCTCCCGCGCTTCCAGCGCGTCGTCCGCCTGTTTTTCGAGCGTCGCGATCACGCCGCCCTTGCCGACGTGCACGATCGGCTGCAAGCCGTTTGCCATCGCGCGCAGAAAAGCGCGCTGTTTTCCGGTCAAAGTCATTTCATTTCTCCGTTTCTCGTCATTTCTGATAGGTCTGCATATATGCCGTCAGCTGCGGCACAAATGCCCGCAGCGCCTCGCCGCGATGGCTGATGGCATCCTTTTCGGCGGCGGAAAGCTCGGCAAAGGTCTTGCCCGCGTGCGCATCCGGCAGAAACACGGGATCATAGCCGAACCCGTCCGTTCCCCGCGGCGCAAAGGCGATCTTTCCCTCACACGTTCCCGACGCCGTCACCATGTCGCCGTTCGGGAACACAAGACACACCGCGCAGACAAAGCGCGCCGTGCGTTTTTCGGCGGGAACGTTTTCGAGCGCTTTCAGCAGCTTTTGCATGCGGTCGGCGTCGGTGGCATTTTCCCCCGCATAGCGCGCGGAGTATACCCCCGGTGCACCGTCGAGCGCGTCCACCGCCAGTCCCGAATCGTCGGCGACGGCGCAAAGCCCCGTGAAGCGGCAGGCATCTGCCGCCTTGATGAGCGCGTTTTCCGCAAACGTCTCGCCCGTTTCCTCGGCTTCGGGCAGCGTGATGCCGAGCATGCGGTCGGTCACGACCTCCATGCCGAGCGGCTGCAATATCCGCCGGATTTCTTCCAATTTATGCGCATTATGCGTTGCAACAATACACTGCATACTCATTCTCCGAACATACCGGCGGCGAACGCATCCGGATCAAACGGCTGCAGATCGTCGATGCCCTCGCCGACGCCGACAAATTTCACCGGCACCTGCAGATCGCCGCGCAGCGCCAAGACCACGCCGCCGCGTGCCGTGCCGTCCAGCTTGGTGAGCACGATGCCGGTGATACCGGCAACCTCTTTGAATTCCCGCGCCTGACTCACGGCGTTTTGTCCCGTGGTCGCGTCGAGCACAAGCAGCACCTCTTTGTCCGCATCCGGCAGCTCGCGGTCGATGATGCGGCTGATCTTGTGCAGCTCTTCCATCAGATTTTTCTTGTTGTGCAGTCTGCCCGCCGTGTCGCACAGCACCACATCGCACCCGCGTGCTTTTGCCGCCGCGATCGCATCAAACACCACAGCGCCCGGATCGGCGCCCTGGGTGTGCCGCACAATGTCGACATCGGCGCGCTTTGCCCAAACGTCGAGCTGCTCGATCGCCGCGTCACGGAAGGTATCCGCCGCGGCAAGCAGCACCTTTTTGCCGTCGTTTTTCAGATTATATGCCAGCTTGCCGACGGTGGTGGTCTTGCCCACACCGTTGACGCCGATCATGAGAATGACTGACGGGCGGGTGGAAAGCTGCAGCTCCTGCCCGCCGCGCAGCATGTCGGCGACCAGTTCCTGCAGCAGCGCCCGCACCTCTTTGGGATCGGTCACCTTGCGCTCCTTCACCGTCTGCTCCAGCTTTTCGCGCAGCAGCGCGGCAGTGGTCGTGCCGACATCGCTCATGATGAGAATTTCTTCCAATTCATCCATCAGCTCGCGGTCGATCTTCGTGAAGCCGCGCAGCATATCGCCGATCGAACCGGCGACGGCGTCGCGCGTCTTTTTCAGTCCGCCCGCGATCTTTTCAAAAAAGCCCATCTTTCTACCTCTCACGTTATGATTTTATACGGCACGCGCTTCTCCATGCACAAATACTGAAAAAGCCCCTGTGCCGTGCCGCGGGTAAAGGCGGCAAACGGCAGCACTATCGCCTTGCTGTCACTGATGAACAGAAACAGTGCGTCCGCTGTCCGCACCACGCGGTACAGCTCGTCATAGCGGATGCGCTCCTCGCTTTTCGGCGTGAAATCCAGGATGTCCTCCGCAAAAAAGCGCACGGTATAGGGCAGGTTGGCGGCAAAACGGTTCGTTTCGAAGGCACGCTTTGCCATCGTCTTCGGAGATGTCACCATCAAAACGATCAGAAAAACACCGAGCGCCAACAACAAGATCGCCAAAAACCAGCTATCCAGCGTCATCAGCACCAGCGACAAAAAGAAAAACAGTCCCGCGAAAGTACCGTATAACGCACCCGCGTGCTGTAAGCGCATCATCGCGCGGTTCATCCGCTCATATGTGCAGGCATCGAGCACACTTCTCACTTCAAAGATCGGTTCCATATTCCCCTCCTCATCCGTTTTGCTGCTGCAGCTTCAGTCCGAGCTTTTCCTCGACCTCGCTGGCGCGCAGCTCAAGCAGCTTGGAAACGCCGCGTTCCTGCATCGTCACGCCATACAGCGTGTCCGCCTCTTCCATCGTGCCGCGGCGGTGGGTGATGGCGATGAACTGCGTTTTGTCGCACATGCGGCGCAGATATGCCGCATAGCGGTCAACGTTCACATCGTCAAGCGCCGCCTCGATCTCGTCCAGCACGCAGAACGGCGAGGGCGTAACCTTCAGAATGGCAAACAGCAGCGCGATCGCCGCCAGCGCCTTTTCGCCGCCGGACAGCGCCGCGAGATTCAGAATGACCTTTCCGGGCGGCTGGATATACATTTCGATGCCCGACCCCAAAATATCGTCGGGGTTGGAAAGCTTCAGCTCGCCCTTGCCGCCGCCGAAGATTTCGGAAAAGACGATCCCATAGTAATAATTGATCTGCTTGAAGCGTTCAAGGAAGATCTCGCGCATATGTACGGTGAGATCCTCGATCTGCCGCAAAAGCTCGTTGCGGGACGTTTCCACATCCTCGACGTTGGTCTTCATGAACTGATAGCGCTCGTTGACCTCGGCATATTCCTCGATGGCGCCGACATTCACGTTGCCGAGCGCGCGAATCTTGTTTTTCAGCTCCGTCACGCGGCGATTTGCCGCCCCGACATCCTCGATGGGCTTTGCCACCGCCTCCGCTTCCATGCGGGTCAGCTCATATTCCTCATACAAGCGGCGGGTGAGATCGTCGGTCTGCTTCTGCACGGCGACCTGCTTTTCTTCCAGTCGCGCAACCTCCTGACCGAGATGCTCCCGCTCCTCGTTTTTCTCGCGCGATTTGCGGCGCAGCGCGGTCTGCTCTGCCTCGCCCTCCTGCCGTTTGGCAATGAGTGCCTCGATGTCCTTTGTCGCATCCTGCGCCTTTTCGCGCAGCGCGGCGGCGGCTTTTTCCGTCTCCTGCACCTGCGCCGCGATGGCGTCGTTCATATCCTTCAGCGCTTTGATCTGTTCGCCGAGTGCCGCACGGTGACCGCCCGCATCGGCGCGGCGCGCTTCAAGCGCTTCGATCGCCTGTTCGATGCCCTCGATCTCCTTGGCGGCGGCAAGCGCATCCAAACGCACCTGCGCGATCGCCGCCGACAGTTCCTCGCGCTGTGCGGCAAGGGCGCGGCGTCCGCCCGAACGGCTTTCGATCTCCGCTTCCACTGCTTCCTGCTCGGCAGTGACCTTTTCAATCGCCGCCGTCGCTTCCGCCGACTGTGCCTTTGCCCCGGCAGCGCGCTCCTGCAGCGACGCAATTTCCGCCGTGTGCTCTTCCAGCGCGGCACGGTTTGCCGCCGTCTGCTCCCGCAGGCGGCGCACCTCGCCCTCGCAGCGGATGCGATCCTCACCGGCGGTGACAAGCTCACCCTTTGCACCGGTCAGCGCCGCTTCCACCGCCGCGATGTCGCGTTTCAGCTGCTCATAGGTTTCGGTGGCTTCCTTTGCCTTTGCGGCAAGTGCTTTCGCCTCGGTCTGCAATTTTTCAATTTCCGCGCGGCGGGACAAAAGCCCTGCACCCTTGACGCTGGAGCCGCCGGTCAGCGAGCCGCCGGCGTTGACGACCTGTCCGTCCAGCGTGACCACGCGGAATTTATAGCCATATTTCCGTGCGATGGCGGTCGCGTCGTCCATATCCTCCGCGATCACCGTCCTGCCGAGCAGGTTCTCTGCAATTTCCGCATACTGCGGCTCAAAGGTCACAAGATCGGCGGCAATGCCGACAAAGCCCGCTTCGCCGCTCGGCTGTTCCCGCAGCCTTGTGCCGCGGATGTTCGACAGCGGCAAAAACGTGACACGTCCGCCGCGCGTCTCCTTCAAAAAGCGAATGGCGCGTTTGGCGTCCTCGTCGCGGTCGCAGACAAGATTCTGTGCCGCCGCGCCGAGCGCCGTTTCGATCGCCAGCGCATAGTCCGCCTGCGCACGGATAAGCCGCGACACAGGTCCGTGGATGCCGCGCAGCGCGCCGCGTCCCGCTTCTTTCATGACCGCCTTGACGCTTTGCGCAAAGCCGTCGAGGTTGCGTTCCAGCTCTTCCAAAAGCCGTGCGCGGCGGGACTTTTCCTCCGCGTCCAGCGTCAGCTTGTCCGCCTGCGCTTTTGCCGCATCCACCTTGCCGATGCGCGCGTCATACCGCATCTGATAGCCGCCGACCGTATTCTGCAGCGACTCCACCTGCTCATTGCAGGCGGCAAGCTCCTTTTCCATTTCGCGCAGCTGCCCGTCCGCCGTGCTGCTTTGCGCGGTCTTGAGCGCCACGGCAGCCGTCACCTGCGACAGACGCAGCGTGATCTCGGCAAGCGTCGAGTCGCCGGTGCTGACCTGCACGCGCAGGTCGGAAAGCTGCAGGGCGAGCGCCGCCGCCTTTTCGGACAGCGCCTGCACCTCGCCCGCCGCCGCCTCGCCCGCGCGGGACAGCTCTTCCATCTGCTCCGAAAGCGCCAGCTGCTGCTGCTCGGCATCGTGGATGGCGGTGTGCTTTTGCTCGATCTCGGCGCGCTTTGCCGCGATGTCCTCGTCGATGTGCGCATCGCCCGATGCAGAATCGGCAATTTCGCCCTCGATGCGGGCGATGTTTTCCTCGTTGTGGGTAATATCGTTTCGGAGCACCGCCGCACGGCTGTCCTCCTGTGCCGCCTGCTCGATGAGCAGCTGGCTCTGACGGCGGATGTCGTCCATCTGCACCGTCAGCTGCTGCGCGGCAGCGGCGATCTGTTCGATCTCCTCTTCAAACTGCTCCTGCGCCGCGCCTGCGTCCTCATACTGGGTGCGGGCAAGCTCCAGCTTTGCGTCCAGCTCGCGCAGCACACTGCGCGATGCGTTCATGGTGCGCAGCCACAGCCCGATCTCCAGTTCCTTTTTCTCGCCCGCAAGCGTCAGATACTGCTTTGCCTTTTCGCACTGCTGGGCAAGCGGTCCGACGCGGCTTTCCAACTCCTGCAGGATGTCCCGCAGACGCAAAAGATTTTCCTCCGCAGCCGCCAAACGGCGCTCCGCCTCGTTTTTGTGATAGCGGTATTTGGCAATGCCCGCCGCTTCCTCAAAGATCTCACGCCGCTCCTGCGACTTTGACGAAACGATGTCCTCAATTCTGCCCTGTCCGATGATGGAATAGCCGTCTCTGCCGAGACCGGTGTTCATGAACAGCATCTGAATGTCCTTGAGGCGAACCGCCGCGTTGTTGATGAGATATTCGCCCGCCCCCGACCGATAGCAGCGGCGGGTGACCTTCACGTCGTCCGCATCAAAATCCAGCGCACGGTCGGTGTTGCTGATGATGAGCGACACCTCGGCAAAGCCCACCGGCTTGCGCAGGGCGGTGCCGTTGAAAATGACGTCTTCCATCTTGTCGCCGCGCAGCGCCTTGTTGGACTGCTCGCCGAGCACCCAGCGGATGGCGTCGCTGATATTCGACTTGCCGCTGCCGTTCGGACCGACAACGGCGGTGATGCCGTCGCTGAAATTCAGAACGGTCTTATCGGGAAAGGATTTGAAGCCGTGCAGCTCCAATGCTTTCAAGATCACAGTGCTTCATCCCCCTTTCAGCGATAGCCCATCAGCGCCAGCGCTTCCTTCGCCGCCTGCTGTTCGGCGTCCTTTTTGCTTCTGCCCTTGCCGGTGCCGATGACGTTCGAGTTGAGATACACCTGCACCGTGAACTGTTTGTTGTGATCCGGACCGGACTCACCCGTCAGGACATATTCCAGCGCCTCGCCGGGGTTTTGCTGGATGATCTCCTGGAGAGTGGTCTTATAGTCCTTGAAATGACGGCGGCGCTGATTGTGCACCTCGGGCACGACAAAGCGCAGCACGAACTTTTTCGTCGGCTCCAGTCCGCCGTCGAGATACATCGCGGCGACGATCGCCTCGAAAGCATCCGCCAGAATGGACGGACGCTCGTTGCCGCCTGTGCGCAGCTCACCCTTGCCGAGCCGCAGATAGTCGCCGACATGCAGCTGCAGCGAATAGGAATGGAGCGCTTTTTCGCACACCACCGCCGCGCGCAGCTTTGTCAGCTCGCCCTCGGGACCCGTTTCCTTTTGAAACAGCTCATTTGCGGTGATAAATCCCAGCACCGAGTCGCCCAAAAACTCCAGCCGTTCATTGCTGGCAAGATGGCGGTCGCTTTCATTGGCATAGGAGGAATGGGTCAGCGCATTTTCGAGCAGCGACACATCGTGAAAGGTATAGCCGAGCGCCGTCATGAGCGGCGCCAAATCCTTTTGCATTTGCAAAACTCTCCTTTACTCTTCCTCTTTTGCGGGTTCTGCGGGCGTCACCGCCGCGCGGATGGCGTCCATCACGCCGGTCTCTACAAAAGTCGCCGCCTGGTGCAGCGCGCCGTAGATCACCGCCGCGTCGGCATTGCCGTGCGCCTTGATGACCGGCTTTTGCACGCCGATGACCGGTGCGCCGCCGTATTTTGACGCGTTGAGACGGGATTTCAGCCCCTTCATGTGCGGCAGCACCAGCGCCGCTGCCAGCTTTGTGAGCAGATTGGTCTTGAAAATCGCTTTCAGATTGTGCAGCAGCATGGAGACCGTGCCCTCCATGGTCTTCAACAGGATATTGCCCGTGAAGCCGTCGGCAACAATGACATCCGCCGCGCCCGCCGGCACGTCGCGTGCCTCAACATTGCCGATGAACGGCAGTCCGCTTTCCTTCAAAAGCACAAAGGTTTCCAGCTGCAGCGAGCCGCCCTTGTGCTCCTCCGTGCCGATGTTGAGCAGTCCGATCTTGGCGTCCTTGCGTCCCAGCACGTGCGTCATATAGATGTGCCCCATCTGCGCAAACTGCAGCAGCATTTCGGGGCGGCAGTCGGCGTTTGCACCGCAGTCCACCAAAAGATACGGTTCTTTGTCCGACGGCAGCAGACTTGCCAGCGCGGGGCGGGAAATGCCCTTGATGCGCTTGACGATGAATGTTGCGCCCATCAGCAGTGCGCCCGTGCTGCCCGCGCTGACGAAGGCATCGCCCTCGCCTGCGGCAAGACGGCGCAGGCCCTCCGCCATGGAGCAGTCCTTGTGCGCTTTGAGAATGCTGCGCGGCTCATCGTTCATGGAAATGACATCGGGGGCATCCGCAATCTCCATGCCTGCAAGCGAAATGTTGTTTTCCGCCGCGACACGGCGGATCTCCTCCTCGTGTCCCGTCAGCAGAATGGAAAGACCGTCCTTTTCAACCGCCTGCTGCGCGCCGCGCAGAATTTCCAGCGGGGCGTTGTCACCGCCGAAAGCGTCCAGAATGATACGCATGGTCAACTCTCCTTCAGTGTTCATAGTGCGTCATCGCGCGTGCGGCAAGCGCCGCATAGCGCTGACGTTTGTCCCGAATGGGTACGGCAAGCGGCGGCAGAATGCCGAAGTTTGCCCCCATCGGCTGAAAATCCCTGTTTTCGGTGCTCACGTGCGCCGCCAGCGCGCCGATCATCGTCTCGCGCGAAAGGGAAAGCGGCGCTTTGCCGAGCAAGCGGTTGGCGGCGTTGATGCCCGCGACCAGTCCCGATGCCGCCGACTCCATGTATCCCTCGACACCGGTCATCTGACCGGCAAAGAACAGATCCGGGCGGGAAAGCACCGCGAAATCCGCGCCGAGAAATCCCGGCGACTGCAAAAAGGTGTTGCGGTGCATCACGCCGTAGCGCATGAACACGGCGTCCTTCAAGGCGGGGATCATGCCGAACACCCGCTTTTGCTCGCCGAATTTCAGATTTGTCTGAAAACCCACGAGATTATACATTGTGCCGTCGGCGTTCTCAGCGCGCAGCTGCAGCACTGCCCACGGGCGGTGTCCCGTTTTCGGATCGCGCAGCCCGACCGGCTTCATCGGTCCGAAGCGCAGCGTGTCCGCGCCGCGCTTTGCCAGCACCTCGACCGGCATGCAGCCCTCATACACCTTCAGCTTGTCAAATGCGTGCAGCGGCGCTGTCTCGGCATGTATGAGCGCGTCATAGAACGCGTCATATTCCGCTTTGTTCATGGGACAATTGATGTAGTCCCCCGCGCCGCTTTCCTCGCGGTCATAGCGCGAGGCGCAGAAAGCGGAAGACATATCCACGCTGTCGGCAGCGACAATGGGCGCCGCCGCGTCATAGAAATGCAGTCCGCCGCAAAGCTTTTCAATGTCCGCCGCCAGCGTTTCGGCGGTGAGCGGTCCCGTTGCGACCACCGTCACGCCGTCTGCGGGCAGAGCGGTCACCTCGGTCTCCTCGACCGTGATGAGCGGATGCCTGCGCACCGCATCGGTCACGGCGGCGGAAAACAGATCCCTGTCCACCGCCAGCGCGCCTCCCGCAGGCACGGCGCATTTTTCCGCGATCGGCACACAAAGCGAGCCGAGTGCTTTCATTTCCGCCTTGAGCAGCCCCGCCGCACTTTCGATGCGCGACGCCTTGAGCGAATTGGAGCAGACAAGCTCCGCAAACAGCGGAGAGCGGTGCGCCGCCGTGTATTTCTGCGGCTTCATTTCTTTCAGTGTGACCGCCACGCCGCGCTGTGCCGCAGCATATGCCGCTTCACAGCCCGCCAGTCCCGCGCCGATCACCGTGAGTCGTTTTTCGTTCATTTCTTTTCAAACCCGCAATCCGGTGTCTGGCAATACAGTCCCCCGTTTTTGCCCTTGCGTTTGAACAGCGTCTTGCCGCATTTCGGGCAAGTTTCCGCCGATGGCTCATCCCAGCTCATGAAGTTGCAGTCGGGATAGTTGGCACAGCCGTAGAATTTGCGGTTGTTGCGGGATTTTTTGAGAATGATCTTCCCGCCGCATTTGGGACAGATGCCGGGCGTTTCCTCGATGATCTGTTTGGTGTTCTTGCAGGTGGGATAGCCGGGGCAGGCAAGGAATTTGCCGAACCTGCCGGATTTCACCACCATGCGCCGTCCGCACTGCTCGCAGATGACGTCGCTCTCCTCTTCCGGCACCTTGATGCGCTCGCCCGAAAGCGACGCTTCCGCCGCCGTGAGCGATTTGGAAAAGTCACCGTAGAAATCGGCAAGCGTCTGTTCCCACTGTGCCTTGCCGTGCTCCACGCTGTCCAGCTCTTTTTCCATCTGCGCGGTGAACTCGGTGTCGACGATGTTCGGGAACTTCTCCTTCATCAGCGCCGTCACCACCTCGCCGAGCGCAGTGGGCTTCAAGGACTTATTCTCCCGCTCGATATACTCTCTTGCCAAAATGATGCTGATGGTCGGCGCATAGGTCGACGGTCTGCCGATGCCGTTTTCTTCCATCGCCTTGTTGAGCGTCGCCTCGTTATAGCGCGGGGGCGGCTGCGTGAAGTGCTGGTTGCCCTTGAGCTCTCTCTGCACAAACGTCTCGCCGACCGTGATGCTCGGCAGCGGGCGGTTTTCGTCCTCTTTTTCGTCCTTGCCCTCGACATACAGCACCGTATAGCCGTCAAATTCCACCGTATAGCCGGACGCCTTGAAAAGATAGTCCCCGGCGGCGATGTCCACCTGGTTGGTCTTTTGCAGCTGATCCGCCATCAGACTGGCGATAAAGCGCTCCCAGATCAGCTTATAGAGCTTATACTGATCCGCCGTCAGCGAAGCGCGCACCTTTTCGGGCGTCAGCGACGGCACCGAGGGACGGATCGCCTCGTGGGCGTCCTGCGCGTTGCTTTTCGATTTGAACACGCGCGGCTTCGGCGGCAGATAGGCGTCGCCGTAGGTCGCTTTGATATAGTCATTGCCCGCGGCACGCGCCTCGTCCGAGATGCGCAGCGAGTCGGTACGCATATAGGTGATAAGGCCCATCGCACCCTCGCCCGCCACGTCGATGCCTTCATACAGCTCCTGCGCCGCTTTCATGGTGCGGTTGGAAGAAAAACCGAGCTTGCGGTTGGCTTCCTGCTGCATGGTGGACGTGATGAACGGCGGCGCGGGCGCAATTTTGCGCTTGCCGGATTTGACGTTGGCTGCCGTGAAGGTCGCCGCTTTCAGTTCTTCCACGATCCTGTCGGCGGTCGCCTTGTCGGAGATCTTGATCTTTCCCTTGGCGTCGCCGTAGAAATGCGCGGGGAACATGCGGCTTTTTTCGGTGTGCGACAGCATCGCGTCGATCGTCCAGTATTCCTCGCTCACAAAGCGGCGGATCTCATTTTCGCGATCCACCACAAGGCTCACGGTCGCGGACTGCACCCGTCCCGCGGAAAGTCCCTTGCGGATGCTTTTCCACAAAAAGGGACTGAGCTTATAGCCCACGATGCGATCGAGGATGCGGCGCGCCTGCTGCGCGTTCACAAGATCCATGTCGATCGAGCGCGGGTGCGCCATACCGCTCGTCACGCCGCTTTTCGTGATTTCGTTGAACGTAACGCGGTTTTGTGCGTGAATGTCCAGCTTGAGCAGCTGCGCCAGATGCCAGGAGATAGCTTCTCCCTCGCGGTCGGGGTCGGTCGCGAGATACACGGCTTCGGCGTTTGCCGCCTTTTCCCGCAGCTGACGGATGAGGGAGGTCTTGCCCGGAATATCCATATAGCGCGGCTTGAAATGATTATCTATATCCACACCGAGCAGCGATTTCGGCAGATCCCGGATGTGTCCCATAGAGGCGATGACCTCATAGCCTTGCCCTAAGTATTTCTGAATGGTTTTCGCCTTTGCGGGCGATTCCACAATAACGAGCTTGGACATGATGCTTCGTCCCCTTTCATGTTCTGTAGTATTGTTGTCCCGCCGTGCATTTGACGCAGCCGAAAAGCTCCAGCTCCGTCACCAGCACCAGCGTTTCGGAGATCGACAGCCCCGCCCGCTTTGCCAAAAGGTCAACGGGACAGGGGTCGCGCGTGATGACCGCAAAGAGCTTGTGCGCCTGCGGTGAGGCAATGGCGGGCAGCTCTGCGGTCGGCGTATCGTCCGCCACCATCGGCGCTTTCTCCGCCGTTTTGCTTTTCGGCAGCGGACGGTGCGGCGCTTTTTCTTTCGGGAGCGGCTGCACCGTCGGACGCGCAAGCGCCTTTTCCGCCCGCACGGCGGCGTCGATGTCCAGCATACCCGCAAAGCGACCGGTATATTCTTCCAAAAGCTCCGCCGCATGGGTCACAAGCACGGCGCCCTTGCGGATCAGCTCCAGCGAGCCGACATTCTTCGTGTTGCGGATGGAGGACGGCACGGCAAACAGATCCTTGCCCTGCGAACGGGCAAGGTTGGCGGAGATGAGCGCGCCGCTGCGCTGCGGCGCTTCCACCACGCAGGTGCCGAGCGTCATGCCGACCATCAGGCGATTGCGCACGTGATAGTCGCAGAAAAACGGTTTTCCCGGCGCATATTCGGTCACGATCGCGCCGCCCGCTTCCAGGATGTGCCGTCTGAGCGCCGTCGTTTCCTGCGGATATTCCACCTCGGGCGGCGCGGCTTTCACCAGCACCGTCACGCCCTGTGCGTCCAGAGCGCCCGCGTGTGCGGCGGCATCAATGCCGCGCGCTCCGCCGCTGACGACCACCATGCCCGCAGCGGCAAGTCCGCCTGCCAGCATGTAGGCATTGTCCTTTCCTTCCTCGGTGGCATGTCGCGTGCCGACCACGGCAACGGCGGGCAGCCGATTCAGCTGCGGCATCGTTCCCTCGCCGTACAAAACGGCGGGAAAGCCGTCGATCTCGCGCAGCGCCTCGGGATAGCACACATCCTCAGGCGTCAGCACCCAGCCGCCGATGTCCTGCATCGCTTTGAGAATTTCCTTTGCTTCGGTCAGATCCTTGTCCTGCAGTCCCAAATGCTCCTGCGGACGCAGCTCCACCTCGCGCAAGGCCGCAGGCGTTGCCGCAAACACCGCCTCGATGTCGGAAAAGTGGTCCATGAGGCGATTGGTTGCCATGCTGCCGAGCGGCAGATGCCGCTGCAGCCATATCCAATACAGCCGTCTGTCCGTTGACATAGAACCCACCTCCCCCTATCGCCGCAGCAGCTCCCACATGACGATGCCCGCCGCCATCGCCGCATTCAGCGATTCGGCGCGCCCCGCCATCGGGATGGTCACCGCGGCATCACAAGCCGCGATCGTTTCCGCTTTCAGCCCGTTGCCCTCATTGCCGATAAGGCAAACACAGCCGTCCGACAGCGGCGCATCACAAACGGACAGCGCCCCCGCGTCCGGCACACAGGCAAAGGTGCGCATCCCGCGCGCTTTCAGCTGCGGCAGCAGCGCCCGCATGTCTCCCGCCGCGATCAGCGGCAGGCGGAAGGTGCCGCCCATGCCGGCGCGCAAGACCTTGGGGTTATACACGTCGCAGCAGCCGTCGGACAGCAGCAGTCCGCGCAGTCCCAGCGCTTCCGCCGTGCGGATCACGGCGCCGAGATTGGCGGGGTCCTGCACGTCCTCAAGCGCCAGATATCGCCCTTTTTCGTCGATCGCAGCGGCGTCGGCACTTTGCGGCATCGCACAGATGCAGAAAATGCCCTGCGGCGAGCCGGTGTCGCTCATGTGCTGTGCGACGGCGGGGGTGATGCTCTCCGCCCGACGCGCGACGCCAAGAAGCTCTCCGACCTGCGCGGCATAGACGGTCGCCGCCTTTTCGGTATACAGCAAAAGCTCCACACCGATCCCGCTTTTCGCCGCGTCGGCGCACAGCCGCGCGCCCTCACAGGCAAAAAGCCCCGTTTCACGGCGCGCACGGCGGTCGGCGGTCAAAAGACGCCAGCGTTTCACCTGCGGATTGTCCTTGCCGGAAATCGGCATCCTTTGCACCCCCTCTGACGAAAAAACGCGTCGTAAATTCAAAAACCGCGCCCACCGGATACCCGATGGGCGCAGATACAGCTTATTTAGACAGGGCTTTCTGCGCCTTCACGGTAAGCGCGGTGAAAGCGGCAGGATCGCTGGCAGCGACCTCAGCCAGCATCTTACGGTTCATCGTGATGCCCGCCTTCTTCAGACCGTTCATGAAGGTGGAGTAGTTCATGCCGTTGAGCTTCGCAGCAGCGGAGATGCGGGCGATCCACAGACGGCGGAAGTCACGCTTGCGCTGCTTACGACCGATGTACGCATACTGACCGGATTTCATGACCGCTTCTTTTGCGGTCTTGAACAGCTTGGATTTTGCACCGTAATAGCCCTTTGCGAGCTTCAGGGTCTTTTTTCTTCTTTTGCGCGTCATCATCGCGCCTTTAATACGAGCCATGTTTCGTTACCTCCGTCAATTATTTATAGGGAATCATGCGCTTGACCTTTGCGACATTGGTGACGTCGGCAACGGTGGTCTGGCGAAGATTTCTTTTCCGTTTGGTGGTCTTCTTGTTCAGGATGTGGGATTTGTAGGCATGGCCGCGAATGACCTTACCGGTTTTGCTCAGCTTGAAGCGCTTTTTCGCGCCGCTGTGCGTTTTGATCTTAGGCATAGTGTATGTCCTCCTTAAAAAACTTCGATGCGCATAGAATGCGTATACTTACTTCGTGGGCTTCGGCGCCAGGAACATCAGCATGCTGCGTCCCTCCAGCTTTGCCGGCTTTTCGATCACCGCAAATTCCGCACAGGCTTCGGCAAACCGTTTCATGGCGGCAAGTCCGATCTCCGGATGTCCCATCTCACGGCCGCGGAAACGAATGGACACCTTGACCTTGTCGCCCTGTCCGATGAACCGCTGCGCGTGGTTGACCTTCGTGTTGAAGTCGCCGACATCGGTGTTGAGACCGAGACGCACTTCCTTCACGTCCACCACATGCTGGTTCTTGCGCGCTTCCTTTTCGCGTTTCGCCTGCTCGAAGCGATATTTTCCGTAGTCGGCGATACGACAGACCGGCGGCTTGGCGTTCGGGGAGATCTTGATGAGATCCAGCCCGCTCTGGTCGGCAAGCGCCTGCGCGTCCCGCGCACTCATAATGCCGATCTGATTGCCCGTTGCGTCGATCACGCGCACCTCACTGTCACGGATCTGTTCGTTGATCTGCAGCTCTTTTACGGCTATTGCAAAGCACCTCCGTCACTGTCAAAGCAGTGTAAAATCATAAAACGCGGGCAGCCGAAACTGCCCGCGTGTCTACGCAATGATCCCAAAGGGAAGCACGGTATCAGCCTGTTGGAACGACATCCGCAGGCGAGAGCGGGCAAACGCTCTGCTTTGTTTTACCGTTACAGTATACCAGTCCCTTTTCGGTTTGTCAAGCCCTTTTTCTCAATATCCGTGCTTTTCGAGATATTCCTCAAGGCACAGCCCGTCCCGCATGATCTCCGCCGCCGCTTCCTTGCCGACATAGCGGAAGTGCCACGGCTCATAGATCACGCCCGTGATGGCTTCCTTGTTTTTCGGGAAGCGCAGGATGAAGCCGTAGTCCGCACAGTTGGCGATGAGCCAGCGGTATGCCGCCGTTCTTTCAAACGACTGATTGAGGCTGTAGTCCCCGCTGCCGCCGAGATCCGCGGCAAGTCCCGTGTTGTGCTCGCTCTGACCGGGCTTTTTCACGATGGTGGCGGCGACTTCCCGCGCCTTTGCGTCGGAATAGCCCGCGTTCTTCTGCTTCTGCACCTGCCGTTCATACAGGCTCTTTTGCAGCGCCACCGAGCGATAGCAGGACACGGGCTGCAGGCGCAGCGCCGCATTTTCCTTATTGCCCGCAGCAAGCATCTGCCGCAGCGCGTCCACCGCGCGGCTGTCAAACTTTTTACCGGTGAGACCGCTGCCGTATTCCACCGCCGTGAACGTGCTGTCATAGCTTTCCGGCAGCGTGTTCCAGTCGTTGGCGAGCTTCAGATACCACACAGCCCCCGCCGGCTGGACATAGTGATTGCCCACAGGTGCCGCCGTGGTCGGCGTTTGCGGTTTTGCCGTCGTTTGCGGCTTTGCGGTCGTTTTCTTCGTTGTAGTCACCGTGGTCGTCGCGGTCGTCGTTGTCGTTTGGGTGGTCGTTGTCGTTGTTGCAAGCGTGGTTGCCGCCGCGGTCGCCGTCGTCGTTGTTGTCGGCTCTCCCGCAGGCTTTTTCACCGCGCGTGCGATCAGAAACACCACACCGCAGATCAGCAGCACCGCCGCTGCCGCAGCAGCCGCCAGCAGGATCGCCACCTGCTGTTTTGTGACCTTCTTTTTTCTGTATCTTGCCATTTTTCTCGCCCCGCTCCTGTTTTCTGACGCTATTTTATCACAATTTGCGGGACAGTGCAACAAAAAAATACTGCCGGCCCCCAAACGGAGGACGGCAGCATTTTTGCCCTTCTTACCGCATCACAAATGTGATTTTCCGAGGGCGCGCTTTATTTCTGTTCCCGATATTTGACTTCCCTGCCGATGGTCTTGACCGGATCGGCAAACGTGCCGTTCACGGTGATCTCCAGATGGAGATGGCAGCCGTCCGCGCTTTCGCACGGCACGCCCGACAGCGTGCCGATCGCATCGGCGGCTTTCACGGCAGCGCCCACCTTGACCGATGCGGTCACGCCGCAATAGCGCGACTGCACACCGTTGCCGTGATCGATAACGATGATCTCGCCGAGGGCGGGATCCTCAGACACGGTGCGCACCGTGCCGTCTGCGACCGCTTTGACGGTCATGCCCTCATTGCCCGCGAAATCGGCGCCGCTGTGCACGCGCCAGTCCCCCATCGTCGCCGAATACACCGGCGTTTTGTCGCTGAACGCCTTTGCCACCTCGTTGCTGCCGGGCAGCACAAAGAGCGGCTTTGCGTCCGCGACAGGCGCTGCTGTCGTTTTCACGGTGGTCGGCGTCGTCGTGGTCACGGTCGATGTGGTGGTGCGCGCATCGCGCACGCTGGTGACCGGCTCCACCACGCCCTGATCCTTGGACGGTTCGGTCGGCGTATCCTTTTTCTTCAAAATGCCGATACTGTCCGAGAAAGCGGCAAAAGCCACGCCGCAAATCACAAGCAGGCACAGACCCAGCGCTGCATAGAAACCCTTTCCCGCCAAAAAGCGCCTAAAGCGGGTGGGACGTTTTCCGTTTGACATACGCATCGTTTCCTTTCTTTCTTGGCGTCACACTCGTAGTTTGAACCGTTTTTTCGGAATTATGCCGCAATTTTTTGAAAAGATATGTACAAATGCGTCGCAATATGGTACTCTGTATGTGTATAATGAAAAAAGGCGGTGAGGACATGGCGGTGGGGTTTCCGCTGTATATCGATCTGAAGGATAACAACTGTACCGTTTTCGGCGGCGGCATGACCGCCTACAAAGCGGTGGTGACACTGCTGCGTTTTCACGCAAAGGTCACGGTCATCAGTCCCACGCTGTGCGTACAGCTTGCCGAGCTGGACGCCGCGGGACGCATCCGCTATCTGCGGCGGCGGTATTATCGCGGCGACTGCTCCAACGCGCGGCTGTGCGTTGCCGCGACCGATGACCGCGCCGTCAACATCGCCGTTTCGGACGAATGCAAAAACAAAAGCATTCCCGTTGCCGTCGAGCACCCGAAGGGCTTCGGCACGTTCACGTTCCCGCATGCCGTCATCTGCCGCAACACAGTCGTCACCGTTTCCGGCAGCGCGTCCCACGCGCGTCAGGCGTTTGTTATGGAAAAGCTGGAAAAGGCATTGCCGGAATGGCTGGACGAATACGAAGAGAACAAGCAGTGAAAAAAGAGCGCCGCTTTTGCGGCGCTCTCTTTGTCCTTGTCAGATGTTGTTCTGCTGGTTCTGCTGATTCTGACGGTTCTGCTGATTCTGCTGGTTCTGACGATTCTGCTGGTTCTGACGATTCTGCTGCTGATTCTGTTGATTCTGCTGATTCTGACGATTTTCCATTGCTGTGACCTCTTTCCTTTCCTGATTACGAAAGCAACTTGCTATCGCAGCATTATTCTTTACCGTCTTGCCGTTTCTTATACTTTTTTTGCGCGGAAAATTTTTCTTGCATTTTTGAAACAGATGTGGTATAGTATATATTAAAGTAAACAATGTATGCAGAAAGAGTGGGGCGACCCGCTCTTTTGTATTGTCAGCTGAAAGAGGTGAACGCTCATGTCAAAACCCGCAAAAAGCGGGCAAAGCGCCGGAAAGACCGTGCAGACCGTGTGGGCACTTGCCGCGCCGGTCGTTGAGGAAAACGGGCTGCTTTTGTGGGACGTGCGGTTTGTGAAAGAAGGCGTCGATTGGTTTTTGCGCGTGTATATCGACGCAGCCGACCGACCGGTCTCCATCGACGACTGCGTCAAGGTCTCAAGGCGGCTTGGCGATCTTTTGGACGAAGCCGATCCCATCGACCGCTCCTACTGTCTGGAAGTCAGTTCTCCCGGCGTTGACCGCGAGCTGACGCGGCCGGAGCATTTTGAGATGTTTGAAGGCTATCCCGTCGTTGTCCGTCTCTATCACGCCCGCGACGGTGTCAAAGAATTTCCCGGCATCCTTAAACGGCTTGAGGACGACACGCTTTGGCTGCAGGACGCCGAGGAAAACACGCTCTCTTTCGCCAAAAAGGAAATTTCCGCCGTCCACGTCATCGATGATTGGGACGACGAGGAACAAGAGGACTAAATCAACAATTTTGGAGGTACACTATGACAAACAAAGAAACGACCGAGTTTTTCGAAGCATTGCGGATGCTGGAAAAAGAAAAGGGTATCCCGCACGAATACATGGTCGAAAAGATCCGTGCCGCCATCGTCAGTGCGGTCAACAAGGACTATGACACCAAGGACAACGTCAGCGTAGTCATGGACGCAGAGCGCAATCAGTTCACCGTCGCCATCCGCAAGGAGATCGTCGACGAGGTCGAGGATCCCAAGACGCAGATCCTGCCCGACGCCGCCGCACAGTATACGAAAAAGCCGGTGGTCGGCGAGTTTGTGGAGATCAAGCTGGAACCGAAGCAGTTCGGCCGTGTTGCGGCGCAGGCGGCAAAGCACACCATCCATCAGGGCATCCGCGAGGCGGAAAAGACCCAGCAGCTTGAAGAATATCAGCGCTGCAATCAGGAGCTGGTCACCGCGCTGGTGCGGCGGGTCGATCCCCGCACCGGCAACGCCACCGTCGAATTCGGCAAGGGTGAGGCGGTGCTGCCCAAGACCGAGCAGATCGAGGGCGAGACCATCGTGGAGGGCAGCCGCATCAAGGTGTATGTCGTCAACGTCAAATCGAACGACGGCAATCCGCGCATGCTGCTTTCCCGCACCCATCCCGGTCTTGTCAAGCGGCTTTTCGAAATGGAAGTGCCGGAGATCTTCAACGGTGTTGTCGAGATCAAAGCCATCTCCCGTGAAGCCGGCTCGCGCACGAAGCTCGCCGTTTTGTCCCATGATGAAAACGTCAACGCCATCAGCGCCTGCATCGGCGTGCGCGGCGCACGTATCGCGGGCATCGTCGAGGAGCTGGGCGGCGAGAAGATCGACGTGATCGAATACAGCGACGATCCCGTGCAGTTCATTTCTGCGGCGCTGTCCCCCGCCAAGGTGGTTTCCATCGAGCTGGATCCGAACGGCGAAAAGGCGTGCCGCGCCACCGTGCCGGACAATCAGCTGTCCCTCGCCATCGGCAACAAAGGGCAGAACGCCCGCCTTGCCGTGCGCCTGACCGGCTGGAAGATCGACATCCGCCCCGAAAGCGGATTTTTCGGCGAAGAGCCGACGGAATAAGTATTTTTGAGGAAAAGGAGGAATGCCCGGTGGAAAAGAAAGTGCCGCTGCGCCGCTGTGTCGGCTGCGGAGAGCACAAGCCGAAAAAGGAACTTGTGCGCATCGTGCGGGACACGGACGGCGGCTTCAGCGTTGACCTCACCGGCAAGAAAAACGGACGCGGCGCCTATATCTGCAAAAACGTTTCCTGCCTGCAGGTCGCACAGAAAAAGCATCTTCTGGAGCGTTCCTTTTCCTGTCAGATACCGGTTGCGGTCTATGCACAGTTAGAGGAGGAGATGCGCGGTGACAACAAATAAGCTGTCGGGGCTTCTCGGCATCTGCCGCCGTGCGGGGCACCTCTTTGTCGGCTTTGACGCCGTTTCGGGACTTGTCGCCGACGGCAGGGCAAAACAGATCCTGCTTGCCTGCGACCTTTCGGAAAAAACGGCGAAGGAGCTGCGGTTTCTCGCAGAAAAGCGGCAAACGCCGCTTGCCGTCATCCCGACGGACAAAGAGGCGCTCGGCGCGCTGCTCGGACTGCAAAAGCCCGTCGGCGTGATCGCGACCGACGACGGCGGATTTGCCGCCGCCATGCAAAAATACATTTGACCTACCAAAAGGAGGACCAGCCTATGATGATAAAATACCGCGTCAGTGACGTTGCCAAGGATTTCGGCGTTCCCGCCAAGGAAGTGATCGACCTGCTTTCGAAATACTTCCAGCCCGCCAAGAAAAGTGCAACCGCGCTGGAAGAGGAAGAACTCGACGTCATATTCGAGTACTATACACAGAAGTTCGCCGTAGACAGCTTTGACGCCTACTTTGCGACTGCCGCCGAACGTCCGAAGCCCGCCCCCAAGGCGGAAAAGGCGCCGGAAAAAGCGCCGGCTCCGGAGAAGAAAGCGGAAGAAAAAGCGCCCGCAGCGGCAGCGGAAAAGCCCGCAGCACCGAAAGTGCCTGCGGCAAAGCCGGTGCAGAAAAAGCCTGCGCCCGCCGAGAAGCCCGCGCCGCAAAAGCCGTCGACCCCGCCCATCGAGATCAAGACCCAGCCGAAGAAGAAACAGCCGGCCTTGGAGCGCGGTCCGATCGAGCGCCGCACGGTGGACACCCGCAGTGCGCAGGTGGATGTGGGCAAATATGACGAGAAGTTCGACGTCATGGCGCAGAAGAACAGCAACATGCGCGGCGGCGACACCGCCGTGCGCAAGCAGAAGATCAATCAGAAATCGCAGCAATACCGCAAGCCGCACCGCCGTCGTGAGACCGAGTCGGAGCGTCTGAAGCGTATTGAAGCGGAACGCAAGAAAAAGCAGATGACCATCACGGTCGGTGAAACCATCACGGTCGGCGAGCTTGCCAGCCGTCTGAAGGCGACCGCCGCCGAGGTCATCAAGGTGCTCATGAAGCTCGGCGTTATGGCGACCGTCAACGAGGAAATCGATTTCGACACCGCATTCCTTGTCGCGGAGGAATTCCATGCGCATGCGGAGCGCGAGGTCGTTGTCACCATCGAGGAGCAGATCATCGACGACAGCGTGGACGACGACACCAACCTGCAGCCGCGCGATCCGGTCGTGGTGGTCATGGGTCACGTCGATCACGGCAAGACCTCCATCCTCGACGCCATCCGCAACACCAATGTCACCGCCGGTGAGGCGGGCGGCATCACCCAGAGCATCGGCGCTTATCGCGTCAACTGCAACGGGCAGAACATCACCTTCCTCGACACCCCCGGTCACGCCGCTTTCACGTCCATGCGTGCGCGCGGCGCGCAGGTGACCGACATCGCCATCCTGGTGGTCGCGGCGGACGACGGCATCATGCCGCAGACGATTGAAGCGATCAACCACGCCAAGGCGGCGGGCGTTTCCATCATCGTTGCCATCAACAAAATGGATAAGCCGGAAGCCAACCCCGACCGTGTCATGCAGCAGCTCACCGAATATGAGCTGGTGCCCGAGGAGTGGGGCGGCGACGTTATCTGTGTTCCCGTTTCCGCCAAGACCGGAAAGGGCATCGACAAGCTGCTGGAGACCGTGCTGCTCGTTGCCGAGGTGCAGGAATACAAAGCCAATCCCGACCGCGCCGCAAAGGGCACGGTCATCGAAGCGCGGCTGGACAAGGGACGCGGTCCCATTGCCACGCTGCTTGTGCAAAACGGCACGCTGCGTGCGGGCGACATTCTGGTTGCCGGTTCGAGCGTCGGCAGAGTGCGCGCCATGACCGATGAAAACGGTAAAGCGCTCACCGAAGCCGGTCCGTCCGTGCCGGTCGAGATCATGGGTCTTGACACCGTGCCGGTGTCCGGCGACGCCTTTAACGCGGTCTCCGACGAGCGCCTTGCCCGCCAGCTGGTGGAGCAGCGCAAGGACGCCGCAAAGGAAGAGCGCTTCAACGCCTATCAGAAGGTCACGCTGGACAACGTGTTCGATCAGATGCAGCGCGGCGAAATGAAGCAGCTCAACGTCATTGTCAAGGCAGACGTGCAGGGCTCGGTGGAAGCGGTCAGACAGTCGCTTGAAAAGCTGTCGAACGAGGAAGTGCGCGTGCACGTGATCCACGGTGCGGTCGGCGGCGTCACCGAAAACGACGTCATGCTGGCGTCCGCCTCGGGTGCGATCATCGTCGGCTTCAACGTCCGTCCCGATCCGCTGGCACAGGTTGCGGCGGAGCAGAACGAAGTGGATATGCGCATGTACCGCATCATCTATGACTGCATCGAGGAGATCGAGGCTGCCATGAAGGGTATGCTCGCGCCGAAAACACGCGAGGTGCTGCACGGCAGAGCAGAAGTGCGGCAGGTCTACCGCATCACCGGTGTCGGACTGGTCGCGGGCTGCTATATTCTCGACGGCAAGGTCTATCGCAACGACCTTCTGCGCATCGTGCGTGACGGCATCATCATCGGCGACGACAAGATGATCTCCCTCAAGCGCTTCAAGGACGACCAAAAGGAAGTCGCCCAGGGCTATGAATGCGGTATCGGACTGGAGAAGTTCACCGACATCAAAGAGGGCGACATCTACGAAACCTATATTATTGAGGAGTACAGAGACTGATGGCAAGCTATCGTTCAGACCGTACCGGTGAGGACATTCTGCGGGAGCTGACGGCGATTTTGCGCACCGTCAAGGATCCGCGCGTTGCCGGAAAAATGCTGAGCATCGTGCGGGTGGATGTGACAAAGGATATGTCCTATGCCACGGTATTTATCAGTGCCATGGAAGGCATGGACGCCGCGCGGGACGCAGTCCGCGGACTGCAAAGCGCCGCCGGCTATATGCGGCGGGAGCTTGGCAGTGCCCTGCGGCTGCGCTACACCCCCGAGCTGCGCTTTGTTGCGGACGACTCCATCGCCTACAGTGCGGAGATCTCCGCCACACTTCACAAACTGAAAAAGGAGAGCACGGCAGATGGAGACTGAGATGCTGACGCTTGCCGCGACGGCGGAAAGGCTGAAAGCGGCAGAGGACATTCTGCTGCTGATGCACCAATTCCCCGACGGGGACACCATCGGCTCGGCGGCGGGGCTGTGCATCGCGCTGCGTTCGCTCGGCAAACGGGCGCGCTTTGCCTGCAACGATCCCATTCCGGAGAAATATCGGTATATGACCGCCGCCATCCCCGTGCAGGATTTTGAGCCGCAGTTTATCTGTGCCGTCGATGTGGCGGACGAAAAGCTGCTCGGCCCGTCCATGCAGCAATATGCGGGGCGTGTGGATCTGTGCATTGATCATCACGGCACCAACGTTTCCTATGCGAAAGCGACCCTTCTCGATCCCTCGGCGGCTGCTGCCGCCATGATCGTCTGTCAGCTGTTGGAGCCGCTCGGCGTCGCGCTTTCGCCCGCTATTGCGCAATGCCTGTATACGGGCATGGCGACCGACACCGGCTGCTTCAAATATTCCAACACCTCGGCGCTGACGCATCGGCTTGCCGCCGCCTGTATGGACTGCGGCATTCCCTATGCGCAGATCAACCGCACCATGTTCGACATCAAATCCCGCGCCCGCATTGAGCTGGAGCGGCTGGCGCTGCAGGCGATCACGTTCCACTATCACGGGCGCTGTGCGGTCATGGCGATCACAAACGACATGATCGAAAAAAGCAAGGCGGGCGAAAATGATCTCGAAGGGCTGCCGCCCATCCCGCGGCAGATCGAGGGTGTTTGGGTCGGCGTGACGCTGCGGCAGAAAGCGGACGGCAGCTATAAGATCAGTCTGCGCACCGGCACACACGCCAACGCAGCGGAGATCTGCCGCGTTTTCGGCGGCGGCGGCCACCCTGCGGCAGCGGGCTGCACGGTCAATTTGCCGCTTGCCGATGCCATCGACAGGATCGTTGCCGTTATCGGCGACACCGTCGACGGCATCCGCGACTGAAAAAAGGAGACGCAATGGACGGCATTCTTTGCATAGACAAGCCCGCCGAGATCACCTCGTTTGTGTGCTGTGCCAAGGCGCGGCGCATTCTCGGTGAGAAAAAGGCGGGGCACGCGGGCACGCTCGATCCCATGGCGACGGGCGTCTTGCCCATTCTTATCGGCAAAGCCACCCGTGCTTTGGATCTCATCCCGACCCACGACAAGCGCTATACCGCCACCATGCAGTTCGGCTTTGAAAGCGACACGCTGGACATATGGGGAAATGTTCGAAAAACCGAGAAAAAACCGCCCGTTCTCTCCGAGATCGAGGCGGTTCTGCCGCGTTTTCGCGGCGATATTCTGCAAGTCCCGCCGATGACCTCGGCGCTCAAAAAGGACGGCAAACGGCTGTATGAGCTGGCGCGGCAGGGCATTGAGGTGGAGCGGCAGCCGCGCCCCATCACCGTGTACACACTGGAAATTCTGGACTATCAGCCGGAGAGCGGCACGCTGACCTTTGACTGCCACTGCTCCAAGGGAACCTACATCCGCTCCATCTGCGACGACATCGGCAGACTGCTCGGCTGCGGTGCGGTGATGACCGCGCTGCGGCGCACCATGGCGGCGGGCTTTTCCCTGTCTGACTGCGTGACCTTTGAAGCACTTGAAGCCGCCGCCGAAAAAGAGCCGTTCATTCTGCCGATCGAAAAGGTGTTTTCGACCTATCCCGCCGTCACCGTCTCCGCCGCGCAGGCGGTGCGTTTTCGCAACGGCGGCGCACTCGCGGCGGAGCGGTTGCACACAAAGCTGCCGCAAACGCCTGTGCGCGTTTTTGCGCCCGACGGCGTCTTTTTGGGGCTGGGGCAGGAAAAGGAACAGTCCCTTGCCGTTTTGAAACTGTTTGTCTGAGGAGGAAAGCATATGACGCACTATCGCCTGCCCGCGCAGCTGCGCGACGTGAAACCTGTCGATCGCGTGCTGGCTATCGGCATGTTTGACGGCGTGCACATCGGGCATCGCACGGTGCTGACAGCAGCGCTGCTGCAGGACACGCTTTCCCCTGCCGTGTTCACCTTTTCCTATGCGGACGCGCCGAAAAAGGGCGCACCGCTGCAGACGGAAGAAGAGCGGCAGCAACTTTTCGAACAGATGGGCTTTGCCGATCTGTTTTGTGCGGATTTTTCCGCCGTGTGCGACATGACGCCCGCGGCGTTTGTGGATATGCTGTATGACGCACTTTCCGTGCGTTCGATCGTCTGTGGCTTCAACTTCCGTTTCGGTAAAAACGGTGCGGGCGACACGGCGCTTTTACGGACACTCTGTGAGAAACGCGGTATTCGCCTTGCGGTGCAGCCGCCCGTCACGGCGGACGGCGCGTCCGTCAGCTCCACCCGCATCAAGGAAGCCTTTGCCGACGGTGACATCGAAACGGCGGCGCGCCTGCTCGGCAGAGCGCCCACCGTTTGCTCCGCCGTCATCGGCGGACAGCATTTGGGGCGCACCCTCGGCTCACCCACCATCAATCAGCCGCTTGCGGACACGGTGCTGCCGCGTTTCGGCGTCTATGCCGCCGTCGCGCTGGTGGACGGGAAAATGCTGCCGGCGGTCACGAATGTCGGCGTGCATCCCACCGTCGGCAAGGTCGCCCCGCAGGCGGAAAGCTATATTTTGGACTACAGCGGCGATCTCTACGGAAAGACCGTCCCTGTGTCGCTTGTGCATTTTCTGCGTCCCGAAAAAGCGTTTGATGGCATCGACGCACTGCGCGCACAGATCGGGGCGGATGCCGATGCCGTGCGCCGGCTGTATCAGCCGACCGGGCGCATCCGTGCGGTGCTGTTCGATTTCGACGACACGCTGACAAAGCGTGACCTGTCCTTTGCGGGCGGCTGCCGCCTGTTTTTGCAGCGGCATTTCCCGATGCTTGACGGTGCGGCACTTGACAATGCTGTCGGAAAGCTCACCGTCGCGTCGCATCACGGCTATCTGCCCTTTGACCGCGCCGCATATGACGACCTGTGCAAGACGCACGGCGTCGCCGTGCCCTTCGGAAAATTTTTGCTGTCCCTGCAGGTCGGCTATCCCGTTTCCACCGCCGTTGTCGCCGATGCGCGCCCGACGCTGGAAGCACTGCGTAGAAAGGGGCTGAGACTCGGCGTGGTGACCAACGGCCCCGCCATTCTCCAGAACCGCAAGCTGGACATCTCCGGTCTGCGCCCGCTGCTTGACGGTGTCACCGTCGGGGGCGAGGAGGGCATCGACAAGCCGGACGCCGCCGTGTTTGAACGCGCCGCCATGCGGCTCGGCGTGCCGCCCGCGGACTGCCTGTTTGTCGGCGACAACGTCAAAAACGACATTGAGGGCAGCCTTGACGCGGGGATGCAAGCAGTGTTTGTGGATCACGGCTATCCCGATTTCCCGCTCACGCGCGACGTCCCCCGCATCCGCACGCTTGCAGAGCTGCTCACATGTATATGAAGAAAACCGCCGATCGGGCGGTTTTCTTTTTATGTCAGCAGTATTTTTTGCAGTTCCTCAACAGAGTCGGCGATATAGAGCGCATCTTGCAGTTCTTCACGGCTGCCGTAGCCATAGCTCACGCCGATCGCGGGCAATCCGCAGGCGGCAGCGCCCGCCACGTCATAGCTGCGGTCTCCCACCATCACGACGCTGTCGGCGGGCGACAGGCGGCACTTTTCCAGCGCATAGCGGATGACCGCCGCCTTTTCGACGCGCTCGCCGTTCAGTTCACTGCCCGCCGTGTAGTAAAAATACGGCTTCAGCCCAAAATGCTCCAGAATGCGGTCGGCAAACACCAGCGGCTTTGAGGTCGCCAGCACTGCGCGCACGCCGCTGTCGCAAAGCGCCTGCAGCATGGTGGGGACGCCGTCATACACGCGGTTCTCGAAGATGCCCTTTGTGCTGAAATATTCACGGTAGACCTCGACCGCTTCGACCGCCTTTTCTTTTGAAAAGCCGAAATAGTTTTCAAACGAATCGGTCAGCGGCGGACCGATGAAGGGATACAGCGTGCTGCGGTCGGCAACCTCGACGCCATAGTGCCGCAGGGCATACATGACGGCGTTCGTGATGCCGATCGCGGGATCGGTCAGCGTGCCGTCGAGATCGAAGAAAACATAGGAATACATGCGTTCACCTCAAAGCAGTTTTTGAATGCGCGGCAACACCGGCTGCACCGCAATGCCGATCAGAAAGCCGGTCACAGCGCCCGACAGCAGCAGCACCGGCGCATAGGTCAGCACGCCGCCGACGCCGAGAAAGGCAAAGGCAACAAGCAGCTGCCCGATGTTGTGGCAAATACCGCCCGCAACGCTCACGCCCACCGTGCCGAAGCAGGGCAGGCGATAGAGACACAGCATCACAAGAAAGCTGAGCACCGCCCCCGCCAGGCTGTACAGCATGCCGTACAGCGAGCCGAACGTCAGGGCGGACAGCACAATGCGCACAAGCGACACGCCCGCCGCCGTGCGCGGCCCCAGCGTGTACAAAGCGGAAAGCACCACCAGATTGGCAAGCCCCAGCTTCATGCCGGGCACCAAAAACGGCAGCGGCAGCAGAAATTCGATATAGCCGCACACAAAGCACAGCGCGGCAAAAACGCCGAAAACGGCAACCGTTTTGGCGACACCTGTCGGCTTTTTCAATTATCCACCCCGCTCTCTTTTCCGCCGCGCACGGTGACGACCACCCCGTGCGGCAAACAGACCACCGTCTGTCCGCCGCGATCAATGCGCCCGCGCTGCACACACAGCTTGTCCGGGCAGTCGGCGTCGGTGATCGCCGCACAGCCGTCGCCGATCACGACGGTGTTGTGCCCGCCGTCGGCGGTCTCGATCGTGAAACGCCGTGTCTCATCGAGCGGGTATTCTCCGTAAAGCGTGCCGTTCACCTTCACCACGGCAATCCCCGCCGTTACCTTCGGGTACAGAAAACGGTAAAGCAGGCAAAAAAGCAGTGCTGCCGCCGCCAAAACGGCAAGCAGCACACAGTCTCCCTTTTTCAAAAAACGATGCGTCGGCATATGGCGACCTTATTTCTTCATGTGATTTTGGAAGTATGTATAGGCAGCATTCACCGCATCCACCACCGCACGCGAGGAAACCGTCGCGCCCGACAGCGCGTCGATCTTCGTGCCCGACTGCTTGCCCATGTTTTCCTCGGCGACCGAGCCGTCATAGAGCCACACGGGCAGCTTTGCGCCGTCAAAGCGCTGGACAAAGGGGCTGTCCTCCACCTCTTTGCCATAGTCCTTGGTTTCGAGATTCGACGAAACGCGGATGCCGATGAGCTTTGTGCCGTCCTCGGACAGATAGCTGATGACACCCACACGGTCATTGAAGCCCTCACCGAAGCCGGTGACGGCATAGCACACGAAATCGCCCTTTTCATTCAGGCAGCGCGCCGCATCCGTGACGCCCTCTTTTTCCGCGCCGCTCGCCAGCGCGATCGGCTCATAGCTTGTGATGCTGTTGATGGTGGTCTGCGCCGACAAAGCGCCGCTGCCGCGATGGTTCACAATGGCGACCGCCGTTGCCACGATGATGCCGACCAGTGCCAAAGCTGCCACAGCCATGATGATGAGCTGGCTTTTGTCCTTCACCTGTATGTGTTTTGCCTTTGCCATGTTATTCTTCTCCTTCGACCAGATATGTGCGTATAAAAGTATATGCTGTATCCACGGCGGAAACGACTGCTTTTGAAGAGGTCGTTGCGCCGGAAATGCCGTCAACATGTGCACCGCGTCCTGCGGTGCCGGCAAGGAAAACAGGAAGTTTTCTTCCTGTAAAACGGGAGAGAAATTCCTCTGTTGCGATGCGCGCGCCATAGTATTCCGATTCCTTTTGCTGCACCACCGCAACCTCGACGAGCGTTTTTGCATCCGCCGTCACGGTGACATCGAGCACGATCGGCTGTTCGGGATGATAGCCCATCGCCTGTGTGCGCACGCGGTAGGCGACCGCCGTGCCGCCTGCATCATAGCACGCGGTCAGCGCCGTCACATTTTCGATCGCCTTGTCGCCGAGCGGCACGGCGATCTCCTCGGCAATGATCGGCAGGTCGTCCGCCTTTTCTTCATAGACGCCCCACACCTGCCGATAGGCAAGCGCCGCACCGACTGTCACCGCGGCGGACAGCACCGCCATGATCGCCAGATCCAAAATTTTCATACTGCCACCTCTAATTATACAGGAGTGATTCGAAATTGTCACTAAAAATTTGTTTGCCGTCTGCATCTGTCCACATGGCGGCATAGCCGTCGTATTTTTTGAGCAGCGCAGCGCCCGCTTCCTGCGGCAGCAGGAAAAGCGCCGTCGACAGCATATCCGCCACGCCCGAATCGGCGCCAACCACCGTCACCGCGCGAAAAAGCTGTGCGGGATAGCGGGTCTCAGGATCAATGAGATGATGATACCGCACACCGTCCAGTGTGAAATACCGCTGATAGTCCCCGCTTGTCACGACCGCAAAATTGCGCGCCGCGACCTTCACGGTGTAGCTTTGCAGGTCGCGGGGATCCTCCACGCCGATGACAAACGGCTCGCCGCCCTTATCCCCGACCGCAACGACGTTGCCGCCGAGACTGAAAAGCGCGCTTTCGATGCCAAGCTCCCTTGCATAGTCCGCCAGTCTTTCCCCGGCAAACCCTTTGGCGATCGCGCCGACATCCAGCCGCATGGCAGGGTCGGCAAGACACACCGTCCCCGCCGTTTCGTCGATGCGCAGGTTTTCCATGTCACAGTGCTCCGCCGCAGCTGCGAGCGCCGCCGTCGACGGCAGCTTTGCCGCATCGCGCGCTTCGTGCCACAGCTGCAAAACGCTGCCCATGGCGATGTTGACCGCGCCTTCGGTGCGGGCAAAGGCGTCCTTGCCGAAAGTGAGCAGATCGACAATTTCCCGCGCCACCTGCACCGTTTCCCCGGCATGTTCATTGACGGTGCGGAGATTGGTGACACCGTCAAAGGTGTCGTAAATCGAATACAGGCGGTGATAGAACGTCAGCCGCTCGTGCAGCTTCTCCGCCCACGCATCTGCCTCTTTTTCGCTTTCGGCATACAAAACAAACGTCGTCACCGTGTCGAACACGTCCGTGTAGGTGAAGCGATAGGCGCTTTTGCCGCAGCCGCAGAGCGGCAGCAGGAAAAGCAGCATTGCCGCGAAAACCGCTACACATTTTTTCATTTCACGACAACTCCCATCACAGAAAAGGCGCGGCACTTTCCGATGCCGCGCCTTTCACCAATCACGCCGCGTTCTTCATTGCCTTTTGCACATTTTGGAGCATTCCGCTCACCGCAATCGTACAGCCGGAGGCGAGATCCTCCGCCTTGCCGTCCTTCAGCGTCACGCCGTCGATGTCGGCGGTCGTTTTGCCGGAAAGATACTTTTGCAGGTTCTCCACCTGCTCATACCATTCGAGTCCGATGCCGGACGCCGCTTTCATGTTATAGCCATCGCCCTGCTGTTTTTTGGTCTTGATGTCGCCGGACTCTGCTTTGAAAGCGCCGTTTTCGACCGTGAGCGTTTTTTGCAGCTCATCCACGACACAGCCCGTCAGCTTGCCGTCCGCACCGACCGCGACGGCGGAAAACACCGCGTCATACTGCGGGGCATTCTCGTCGCCCGTGCGGTGTGCCGTCACGGCGATGCCGAGCTTATCCGCAGCGGCAACATCGCCCTCGACGGCATTTTCCGCCGCCATGGACACCGCTTTCATAAAGCCCGTCACCGCAACCGTACAGCCCGCCGACAGATCGGCGTCGGTGGCTTTGCCGTCCGCCGTTTCGATCCCGGCGACCTGGTTGGCGGTCTTGCCGATGACATATTTGCAGAAAGCCTCCGCCTGCTGATACCATTCCTGCTTGGCGCCGCCCGCTTTCATGCCATAGGCATCACCAAGCTCTCCCTTGGTCTTATAGTCACCGCTGTCCTTGAGACTGCCCGCCGCAATCGTCGGCTTTATCTGCAGCTCGTCCAGCTTGCAGGCGAGAATGACGCCCTCTTTGTCGGTCAGCACGGCTGCCACAACGGCATCCACCGACGCTTCCTCGGCAGAAGCCGTGTTTGTGCCGTAGACTGCCATGCCGAGCTTTGTTTTCGCCTCGTCGTCGTTGTTCTTGCCGCCCGCGCCGCTTTCGCACGCCGCCAGCGTGAACAGAACGGCGCACACTGCTGCCAATGCACTCCATCTTTTTTTCACTGCTACACCCCCTCAGGCGGCAGCGAAAATTCTCAGTAGATCACATGAACGGGGCATTTCTCCGCGCAAGCGCCGCACGCGATGCAGATGTCCTGATCGATGCGGGCGAGATTGCGATCCATCGTGATCGCATCCACGGGACAGACCTTTGCGCAAAGCCCGCAGCCGATGCAGCCGATGTCACAGACATCCTTCACCGCCTTGCCCTTGTCGTGGGAAGAACAGCGCACCGTGTAGGGGCGCTGTGCCGCCTGTACGGTGATCAGCTCCTTCGGACACACCGCCACGCACTTGCCGCACGCGATGCAGCGCTCCTGCTGCACCACCGCCACGCCGTCGACCATGTCGATGCACTGCTGCGGACATGCCTCGGCGCAAGCGCCGAAGCCGAGACAGGCAAATTCACAGGCTCTTTGTCCGCCGCCCGGCGCGACCGCCGCTGC